>CAMNDJ010000029.1 GCA_946535225.1 uncultured Lachnospiraceae bacterium | reverse complement strand
CATCATCGGATCTTTAGGTATCATCGCATTGTCCATTTATTATCCTCAGAACTTTCCATGCGCGGAACATCAATTGTTCCATGTCTCTCTCACCACGGCCGAAGAGCCTGTCCCCACATTCAGACAATCATACCATACTATCGCTGCTATGTCCAAGATTTGATTCAGTCTATAAACGATATTCTGTAGATTCAGCCTATAAACGATATTCTGTGGATTTAGCCTATAAACGACACATAAATTCAGCCTATAAACGGTATTTACGGAACTTAGAAGTGATATCGCAGATAGTTCCGTAGATTTTTCTTTTCTCCATGACCCGAATTCCGCAGATTTCGTAGAATTACGGAACTATCGCAAAATTTCATCAATAGTTCCGTAGATTTTCTTTGATCATGTTCCGTTATAGTCGCCGGACTACGGAACTATCTTCCGTTTCCAAAAAAAGTTCCGTAATTGTTGTTCTAAAGAAACATTTCGCTCTCTCTGAATTACAAAAAACTACGGAACTATCCGGCAATCTGCCAAATAGTTCCGTAAAATCCGCAAATCATCGCATTGATCAGGGCAGGCGACAGATCATGGCGATCTATGCATCAGCGTATCGAAGCAGTCAGTTCGCCGCCTGATACATCGATACAGATAGCCTGCCCCTGCTCGATATCTCCCGACAATATGAGTTTTGCCGAAAGAGTCTCAACGTATTTCTGCATGTATCTCTTAAGCGGTCTTGCGCCGTATATCGGATCATATGCATTATCCGCGATAAATGCCTTGGCGGCATCGCTGATCTCAATATGAAGATCACGGTCTTCAAGACGTTTATTTAAGTCAGCCAGTATCAGATCCACGATGCCTCCGATATTTTCCTTACTTAGCGGCTTAAACAGTATCGTCTCATCGAGTCTGTTAAGGAACTCAGGCCTGAAATGGGCACGAAGCTCCTTCATGACACTTGCCTCAGCGGAAGCCTCTATATTTCCCGAAGCATCGATCCCGTCGATCAGATACTGTGCTCCTATATTGGATGTCATGATAAGTATCGTATTCTTAAAATCAACCGTTCTGCCCTGACTGTCGGTGATACGCCCGTCGTCAAGCACCTGTAACAGCACATTGAACACATCAGGGTGAGCCTTCTCGATCTCATCAAAGAGCACTACCGAATACGGCTTACGCCTTACGGCCTCCGTAAGCTGTCCGCCCTCATCATATCCTACATATCCCGGAGGCGCTCCGATAAGTCTTGATACGGAGAACTTCTCCATATACTCCGACATATCGATACGCACCATATTGTTCTCATCATCAAACAGCGCCTCGGCCAGGCTCTTGGCAAGCTCTGTCTTACCTACGCCCGTAGGTCCTAAGAATAAGAACGAGCCGATCGGTTTGGTCGGATCCTTGATACCTGCCTTGGATCTTATGATAGCCTCGGTCACCTTGGTCACTCCCTCATCCTGTCCGATGACTCTCTTATGAAGTTCCTCATCCAGGTGCAGAGTCTTGTTGCGCTCCGATTCTCCGAGCTTGCTTACCGGAATACCCGTCCAGCGGGAAACTATGCGCGCGATCTCCTCATCGGTCACAGCCTCGTGTACCAGCTTCATGCGACCGCCTGTAGCCGACTCTTCTGCCTCAAGCTGTCTTAATACCTCCGGAAGTCTGCCGTATTCCAGTTCCCCGGCCTTCTCATAATCTCCGTTTCTCTTGGCGATCTCTATATCATTCTTAAGTTTTTCTCTCTGTTCACGCAGTTCGGACAGCTTACCAACTGCAGCCTTCTCATTGTCAAGCTCCGCTTTTTTGACATTGTATTCATCCGAAAGCTCCGCCAGTTCCTTCTGAAGAGCCTCAAGCCTCTCTTTGGAGAGCTTATCCTCCTCTTTCTTAAGAGCAGCCTCCTCTATCTGAAGCTGTGTGATCTTACGGCTCATCTCATCCATCTCGGCAGGCATCGAATCCATCTCTGTCTTAATCAAAGCACATGCCTCATCCACAAGGTCTATGGCCTTATCCGGCAGGAACCTGTCACTTATATATCTGTGAGAGAGCGTAGCTGCCGAAACCAGTGCATTATCAAGGATCTTCACATGGTGGTAGTTCTCATAACGCTCCTTAAGGCCACGCAGTATCGAAATAGTATCCTCGACCGTAGGCTCATCTACCATTACAGGCTGGAATCTTCTCTCAAGTGCCGCATCCTTCTCTATGTACTGTCTGTATTCATTAAGAGTCGTGGCACCTATACAGTGAAGCTCACCTCTTGCAAGCATGGGCTTTAACATATTGCCGGCATCCAACGCGCCGTCGGTCTTGCCCGCACCGACTATGGTATGAAGTTCATCGATAAAGAGGATGATCTCTCCGTCGGAATTCTTCACATCCTCAAGCACTGCCTTAAGTCTCTCCTCGAACTCGCCCCTGTACTTGGCTCCTGCTACCAATGCACCCATGTCAAGTGCGAATATCTTCTTATCTTTAAGAGCCTGCGGCACATCACCGCGGGCGATACGCTGAGCTAAGCCCTCCGCTACCGCAGTCTTGCCTACACCGGGTTCACCTATAAGGACCGGATTGTTCTTGGTCTTACGTGACAGTATACGTATCACGTTTCTTATCTCTTCATCACGTCCGATGACGGGATCGAGTTTCTGATCCTTTGCCTTACCTACCAGTTCCTGGCCGTACTTCTCCAAAGTATCATAAGTAGCCTCAGGATTATCACTCGTAACCGAATGATTACCACGTACTGTAGCAAGCGCCTGAAGGAACCTGTCACGCGTGATACCATATTCATTAAATACAGATTTAATTTCTGCATTCGGGTTCCTGATCATACTGAGGAAAAGATGCTCAACTGAGACATATTCATCCCCCATCTGCTTTGCCTCATCCTCGGCGGTTATCAAAACCTTGTTGAGCGCCTGGCTGACATAGGGCTGTCCGCCCTGTACCTTGACTCTCTTATCCAGAGCCTGCTCGGTACGCTTCTTAAATTCAGAGAACCTGATCTCCATCTTCTCTATGAGCTTGGCTATCAGGCTGTCCTCGAGTGTTATCAGAGAATAGAGCAGATGCTCCTCATCTATCTCCTGATTACCGTACTCTATTGCGATCTTCTCCATATTCTGTACTGCTTCTATGGATTTCTGGGTGAATTTATTTATGTTCATATGAATACCTCCTTACCGTGGTCTTTATGAGGCAGCGAGTCTGATACCGGCTCCTGCATACCGAAACGCATACATCCCGCATATCAAAACGCTGCTTTTCTTCCCCTGCAACAATAATTATAATACAGAATTAGCACTCGTCAATAGAGAGTGCTAACAATAATTCATAAAAAATCTAAATTTATCATAAAAAACTATAGACACCGTTCCGACTCTGTGATATATTATCCATGTGGTTAGCAGTCGCTAACCCGAATCCCAATACATACCTTTATACATTCCATTCGTAAGCCCCGAGACTCTCCTTCGGGGCTTATTTTTTTGTCCGTATCCTCTTAAACATCCGTCAAAGCTCAGTTTGACAAAGTCCTTAGTCTGTATTAGTATTGCTCTGTATTTTATATCTACATGGAGGATCATTATGAAAAAGAAGATCATCATTTCTATATTGACAGTTACACTCGGCCTGTCATTGCTTGCAGGTTGCGGTAAGGCAGCTGCAGATCAGACGGCAACTGATACGCAGGAGACTGAAGAAGCTGCCGATAACGATACCGAACAGGATACGGCAGACGATACAGCCGAAGAAGGTAAGACCGGACTTGCAAATCCCTGGAGAGACTGTACCGAAGAAGAGGCCAATGCAGCCTGCTTCAGACTCTTTAAAGCTCCTGAAGGCGCCAGCAACATCAAATGGAGCATCATGGAGGAGGGAGCAGACGAAAGCGGTTTCCCCGGACCTCTTGTACAGCTTAACTTTGATATGGTCGACGAATACGGCACAAGATCATTCACGGCCAGAGCCAAGCAGAGCACTGACGAGAACGAGGATATTTCAGGAATGAACTATGAGTGGGATGTGACAGATGATGTTACCCTGGCCAATTGGGGAATGGGTAATATGCAGGGCAAGTGCTACAGAGCACTGACAGACACTGAGACTGCAGATCTTATCACATGGTTCGATGTGGAAGTCGGCATCTCTTATTCCCTTTCCGTAGTAGCTGACGATCTGGACGGATTTGACATACAGGCGATTGCCGAGGCTATGTACAACGAGGAAGCCGACACTTCAGGCCAGTACGAAGACTTCCTTCAGTTCCAGGCCGACAAGACCGACTTCAAGGACTTTGATGAGATAATCTCATATCTTACACAGGGTCAGGGCTATGCATATGTCGACATCATCGGGGCCAAGGAGAAGGCCCTTATCATTACCGAGCTTGTATTTGAGGCGGACCATTCCACCAACGAGGCAGCTGTATACGTCATGAAGGACGGCAAGCCCAAGTCAGCAGGATATGTCATCGGCAACGGATCGGCTTATCCCTTAAGAGCTGCAGACGGCATCATATACGGCGGTGACAACCACCACTACGAGTCATACTTCCTCAATCCCGAGGGTGACGGCATCATGGTCAAGGATTATGTCAGTGACGGAATAAACGACGGCGAGACGCCTGAGTACACCGGTTTCTTAAGAGAGACCAACGACTTCGGCGACGATACAGTCTTTACCGGCGGTGAAGAGGAATTCAACAAGCTCCTTACAGAGCGCGAGAAAAAGCCCATCATCGAGTTTACCATGGTCGAGTAGTCAGATCATTAATATGTAAAAAAGAAAGCGACTGACAGTTATGCCCTTGAGGCGGTCTTCCACACGGGGCGAACTGTCAGTCTTTTATTATCTTCACATACCTGCCCCGGATACACATTCCTCCCAGAACTTCTCGGCCACCATGGACAACTTGCGCTCCTTGTCACGAACACATACATATGTCGCATACACATCAGGATGTACGATCTTTTTTACCACGATATCATCAGACAGATAGTCTGCTACGGCTCCCGGGAATATCGCTATTCCGACTCCCTGTCTTGTCAGTTCTATGGCATTCTGCATATGTGCCAGTCTGCATATGATCTTCGGCGTAACCCCCAGCGGTTCAAACCAGTCTTCTATCTCCTTAAGCCTTGATACCCTCGACGGGATCAGCAGATCGAATGGTGCAAGCTCCTTAAGTTCCACGCTCTCACCCTTACTTAGAGCAAGCGGATGGCCCTTAGGCATCATCACTACCCAAGGTTCCCTGTATACCTCGATACCCTCAAGCGATTCTTCATCGTAAGGTGCCGTGATGACTGCGATCTCGCACAATCCGCTGTGGATCCGGTGTATGACATCATCCGTATTGCCGTTCCAGAGATTATACTCAACTCTCGGATACTCACGTGCAAATCCCGCGATCCATTCCGAGAGGATCTTAGGCGCTCTGGCCTCAACCGTTGCAAGATAAAGTATCCCCTGCAATCCCTCGCTCATATCTCTGATATCTTCAACAGAACGGTCCGACAGTGCAACTATCTGACTCGCATACTGCCTGAACCTGACTCCCGCCTCGGTAAGTGTTACGCCGTGATTCTTACGGTCAAAAAGTGTTGCGTCTAACTCTTCCTCAAGATCTCTGATCTGACGGCTTAAGGGCGGCTGTGCTATCAAAAGTCTCTCCGCCGCCTTCGTAAAACTCCCTTCCTCCGCGACAGTCAGGAAATACCTTAAATGTCTTAATTCCATAGTCTCACCCTTTCCGTACCGGTATGTGTCATACCTTTTAAGTATATCCACTATTACATTATATGTATTTTACACTACCAAGTCAATCTGTTACCATATGATCAGAAGGAAGGAAAACCTTCAGATCAAAACGGTAACAATGAGGTATGGTATACAGGAGCCCTGCTCCGGATTGGAGGAACTTATGAAGAGATTATTTGATATCATCGAGAAGGCTATGGAAGAATATTACGATACTTTCTCAAGGTAAGACGGATTCATCCCAATTAACAGTGTTGTCATACTAAAAGGTCCCGGAAATCTCCTTCCGGGACCTTTGCTCTGTAAAAAAACAGCATTTTCAGTTTCTTATCAGCCGGATATTCACCAAATGCCCCCGGCGAACACCCGTAATGATCAGAACGCCTCAGTAGCCGCAACCGCTCTCTTCCAGCCTGAATACCTCTCCATCCGCTCGCTCTCATCAAACGCCGGATTAAATGTGTGGTCGACCATGTAATTATCAACAAGGGCTGCGGGACTGTTAAAGAATCCGACCGCGAGTCCTGCCAGATACGCAGCTCCCAGGGCCGTAGTCTCATTTATCACGGGTCTTTCTACGGGAACACCTAAGATATCTGCCTGGAACTGCATCAGAAGGTTGTTTCGTACCGCTCCGCCGTCTACCTTAAGTTTCTTAAGCGATATCCCGCTGTCAAGTTCCATCGCCTCTATGAGATCTCTGCTCTGATATGCCAGAGATTCCAGAGTCGCACGCACGAAATGCGCCTTGGTCGTTCCTCTTGTCAGTCCGAACACCGCTCCTCTTGCCTTGTCGTTCCAGTACGGAGCACCCAGCCCCACGAATGCAGGCACGACATATACTCCCTCGCTGTCATCACAGCCGCATGCGACTTCCTCACTCTCGGGTGCCGTTGCAATGAGCTGCAGTCCGTCACGAAGCCACTGTATCGCGCTCCCTGCCACGAACACACTTCCTTCGAGCGCGTATTCCACCTTGTCATTAAGTCCCCAGGCTATGGTCGTTACGAGTCCGTGTGACGATCTTATGGGCTTTTCTCCCGTATTCATAAGAAGGAAACATCCTGTTCCGTACGTATTCTTGGCCATCCCGGCATTGAAACAGGTCTGTCCGAACAGAGCAGCCTGCTGATCTCCTGCAATTCCCGCTATCGGTACTTCCAGGTTATAGAAGTGATATGGTGCCGTATTGGCATATACACATGATGACGGGCGTACTTCAGGCAGCATGGATGCCGGTATATCGAGTTCCCTTAATATGTCTTCATCCCACTTAAGATCGAATATATTGTAAAGCATGGTGCGACTGGCATTACTGTAATCCGTCACATGCACAGCCCCGCCGGAGAGCTTATATACAAGCCATGAATCGATCGTACCGAAGAGCAGCTGCCCTTTATCGGCCTTCTCCCTGGCGCCCTCTACATTGTCAAGTATCCATCTTATCTTGGTCGCACTGAAATACGGATCGATGAGAAGTCCCGTTTTGTCCTTAATGGTCTGTTCAAGTCCGCGCTTCCTGAGATCCTCGCATATATCCGCAGTCTGCCTTGACTGCCAGCAGATGGCATTACATATTGGTTTGCCCGTTACCTTATCCCATACTACGGTAGTCTCTCTCTGATTGGTGATACCTATGGCTTCGACTTCTGACGGACTTATTCCCGATCTGACGACTGCCTCCATATATACGGATACCACAGACAGCCATATCTCATTGGCATCATGCTCCACCCAGCCCGGCTTCGGAAAATACTGTGTAAATTCCTTCTGCGCAGTCTGCACTACTTTGCCGTTCTTATCGAAGATGATCGCCCTGCTGCTCGTAGTTCCCTGGTCTATCGCCAATATATATCCTGCCATGCCATACCCCCTATTATCTCTGTATGCCGTTTAGCTTTAATGATAATTTAAGGAAAACCGGCATCAGTATAAATATGAGTATATAAGCCACGATGAGGCTTACGATAAGCGAACTTAAGAACATCGGCGCAAAAGGCATCTGTGCCCCGTGAGCCACTGCATTCTTATATGCGAGTGCTACCATCGCAAGGGTGATAACGGGTGTATAGATAATATCCGAGACCAACGTATCGATAAGCCTTGCCTTAAGTGAACGGGGGCCGCCGAACCTCCCCTGTATGCTGTCCGATATCTTCTTCATGGGAACAATAAATCCTATTATAAGACTTATGAGAGTACTTACAACAAAACTTATAAGCCACCCGGGAACACTGAACGCCCCGGACTGACGGCTTCCCATCAGATTGCCCGTAAGCGAAAGGCAGAAGCTTAACGTCACTCCCATAAATATGCTTATGGTCATCCCGACCTTCTTCATCTTGTTCTCCATATCGACAAAACCTCCCAGTATAATGAATAAATGTTAAGTCACTATCAGAAACGCCGTTTGAAGAGCCTGTATCCCTCTACTCTAACATTCCCGTATAGAAACCGTCACTGTCAATGAGCTTAAGCATACACTCAACGACTTCCGGATCGAACTGTGTTCCGGAATTCTTCTTAAGTTCGCTTATGATCTCACTCTTCTTAAGTCTCGGTCTGTAACATCTGTCAGAACTCATGGCATCATAGGAGTCGGCCACACAGATTATACGTGCAAGGAAAGGTATCTTCTCGCCTGCAAGACCCTTGGGATAACCCGATCCGTCATAATGCTCATGATGGTATCTCGCTCCGTCGGCTATACCTGCTATGGCAGTGAAATCCTTAAGGATCTCGGCACCCTTGGCAGCATGTGTCTCGATGATGGCTCTCTCGTCAGGTGTGAGTTTACCCGGCTTATTGAGTATCTCATCGGGAATGTATATCTTGCCTATATCATGCATGAGCGCGATATAGTATATGAGTTCCACATCACGGTTAGGCAACCTTAGCTGCTTGGCAAGTTCCCTGGAATAATATGCCACTCTCGTCGAATGACCCTTGGTATTGGGATCCTTGGTATCGATGAAATTAGAGAAAGTCTGCATCGTCTGAAGGATGATGCTCTTGTCCGCCTCACTCTCCATCTTCATGGGCTTAAGTCTTACTTCAACGATGACGGTAGTCAGTATACCCAGGACTATTCCTATCGAGAATATCAGATTGACCCAGAACAGCGGATAATCCTTCATCCTGAATACGGGATCGACAGTAAGCGTCAGCTGATCAAGTTCTTCTATCTGAGAACTCAATATGATGAATCCGAAGGTCTGCACATCTCTGGCCGGGACTATCGGATTATGCTCCTGACATCTGGCAACAAGGAAGTTGTCTTCAATCTCGTAATCAATATTCCACGAGTCGGTCACTCTGGAGCCTTCGGGCAACCTGATCTTCAGATTCCAGTCACTTAAGTCATGAGAAGTATTGTTATATATCGTCACGTCATACTGTACGCCGTACTCGTCGGGCCCCTCTTCCCAGTCCTTGGAGTGTTCTATGTTAGCAAATATATCCTCCTCGGAATCCGGATCCATATGCTGCTTCTGCTCCATGGTCATGGTCTTGGGAAGCGACATCCTGTATTCCACGACACTGTAGAAGAACATGTTAAGAAGTGCCAGAGCACCGAATATGAAGATTTTCAGTCCGTTTTTCTTAAACATCGCCAAATCCTTAAAAAACTATAAACATATATACAACTAATGTACTATTTCCATATGTAAATGTCAACGAAATGTACGCTCTTAAAGGCTGTCATATGAATGCTATGATAAGACTTAAGTCATCCGGATAAGAAAAAACCGTCAGGACAGAAAAAAACTGTTGACATCGCGGAATTATGTGATAATATGAACATATGAGCAGTTGTTCATATGTTCATATCAAGTTCCCCGCCGAGCATTCGGCCACCCTGAGCTTAACAGTTTACAGACTTACACAGGCTCAGCAAAAGAGAGAGGTTTTAACAATGAGTAAGATGCCGAATGATGAAGTATTAAACGAACTGTCGGAATTCTACAAAGTTTTCGGTGACCTCACGAGAGTCAAGATCCTTTGTGTTCTCAGAATGAACGAGTTATGCGTACAGGATATCGCTGACAGTCTTAATATGACTCAGTCGGCCATCTCCCATCAGCTAAGGCTCCTCAAGACGATGAGTCTCGTTACCGGGAGACGCGAGGGCAAGACGATCTACTACTCTTTGGCAGATGACCATATCGCCGGCATACTCGACATGGGACTTGAGCACATCCTGGAATGATATCCGGGCATATACGGACACCGGCTATCCGGCCGGCAAACATCAAACACCTATAACACAACACATACGGAGGATACCAAAATGACCAAGACATTTATCTTAGAAGACCTTGACTGTGCACACTGCGCTGAGAAGATCCAGAATGAAACAGCCAATATCGCCGGAGTCATCAAGAGCAAATGCACTCTTCTTACTCAGAAGTTAAAGCTCGATCTCGCGGACGATGCGGATGTAGATGCCATATCCAAGGAAGTTAAATCTATAGTTAATAAATTCGAACCTGATGTGACTGTTATCGAGAAATAGGAACAAGACCATGACTAAGAAACTTCGAAAGAGACTGACACGAATAACAGCATGCCTTTTGGCGTTTGTCATACTCAAGATCATCGAAGAGGTGACCGGGATATTCGAAGGTACGCCGGGACGCTACTTAGGCCTTTCCGGTTACCTTATCGTATATGTAGCGATAAGCTATGACATCATAAAGAACGCGATCTTAAATACCATCCACGGAAGCATGCTGGATGAGAACTTCCTTATGATGATCGCCTCTGTCGGAGCCTTCTTCATAGGCTCGTACTCCGAAGGTGTCGCCGTCATGCTCTTCTACCAGATCGGCGAATGGTTCCAGTCTTATGCCGTAGGCAAGAGCAGGGATTCCATAAAGGAACTCATGAGCATACGTCCCGATCATGCCATCGTGCTGCGTGACGGATCCGAAGAAGAGGTAGATCCGGATGATGTGGAAGTCGGTGAGACCATCATAGTGCGCCCCGGAGAGCGAATCCCCCTTGACGGCGTCATCACCGAAGGCATTTCCTCTCTTGATACCATGGCACTTACGGGCGAGAGCCTTCCGCGCGATGTCGTAACGGGCAATGACGTTATCTCAGGCTGTGTCAATCTAAGCGGCCTGCTCCATATAGAGGTCACAAAGGAATTCGGCGAGTCTACGGTATCCAAGATACTTGAACTCGTGGAATCGGCTACGGACAAGAAAGCGGAATCCGAGAACTTCATCTCGAGATTCGCAAGATATTATACTCCGGCCGTTGTAATAGCAGCTGTTATTCTTGCCGTGATCCCTTCCCTCATCACCGGAGACTGGCCCACATGGATATACCGCGCACTCTCATTCTTAGTCATCTCATGCCCCTGCGCTCTGGTCATAAGCATACCTCTAAGCTTCTTCGGCGGCATAGGAGGTGCAGGCAGACAGGGCATACTCGTCAAGGGAAGCAGCTATTTGGAGCAGCTTGACAAGGCCGAGATAATCGCCATGGACAAGACCGGCACCCTTACTAAGGGAGTGTTCGGCGTGGACAAGGTGATCCCTCAAAGCGACGATATCTCAGAAGAGAGTCTTTTACACATAGCGGCCATAAGCGAGAGCTATTCATCTCACCCCATCGCGACATCCCTGATAAACGAATACCTTACAAGGACAGGCAAAACATCTGAGGATCTTAAGAGCGAGATCTCGGATATAACCGAGCTTGCCGGACACGGCATAGAAGCCGTTATAGAAGGCGTACACTACTACGTCGGCAATGCCAAGCTGATGCGCGATAAGAACATAGATACGAGGGTAAAGATCGATGCGTCTTACTCTTCTGCAGGCGAAGGTGATGCAGATACCGGGGCGAACACCGAAGAGGGCGAAGCATACGAAGGCGCCGGGACCATCGTATACATTTCGGATGAAAAGCGTCTCTTAGGCTGCATCCTCTTATCCGATATTATCAAGGAGGATGCCGAGGCTGCAGTAAAGTCACTGACTTCTTCAGGGATAAAACGGCTTGTAATGCTCACGGGCGACAGACATGCGACCGCGAAGGCAGTTGCGGAAAAGATCGGCATCAGAGAATATCACTCGGATCTCCTTCCGGGAGACAAGGTCGACATCGTGGAGAAGCTGATATCCGAAAAATCAGCTGACGGCAGACTGATATTCGTCGGGGACGGCATCAATGACGCACCGGTCCTTGCAAGAGCCGATATAGGCATAGCCATGGGAGGCTTAGGCTCGGATGCGGCGATAGAGGCCGCTGACATCGTCATAATGACAGACGAGCCGAGTAAGATCGCCAAGGCTGTGGCGATATCAAGAAGGACTCTTCGCATAGTCAGACAGAACATCGTATTCGCCATAGGAGTCAAGCTTCTGATCCTCCTTTTAGCTGCTTTAGGTTTTGCTACGATGTGGGCTGCGGTATTTGCTGATGTAGGTGTTGCGTTTATCGCGATCTTAAATGCGATGAGAGCGCTTAAGACTGAATAATATCCATTACGGTATCATACAGAAAGCGGGACGTCTGACCGGACACCCTGCTTTTTTGTAACTTCTGTTAATCTGCTCAAACCATGTTATCTTACCGGTCGAAGCTGCTTAGGTACTTGCTCACTCTCTCCTGGATTGACTTGGCTGCCGTGGCGGCATCATAAGCTCCCATGAAATATCCGTTGGATTCCTCCGTAAGGATCTTATTGATCTCACTGTCATCCAGACTCATTCTGTTTATCTTATATATGTCATTTATGAAAGCACTGCATTCCTTCTTACTCATGGGAGAGATCTGTACGTATTCGGAGCCGACCAGATAACTCGGATACTCCCATGTGAAATTACCGTACTCATCATATTTCTTGTACTTGCCTCCGGCCTCTCCCACGGCCTTCTCAAGGCCTGCCTTGGAAGTCGGAAGGTTCGTATATATCTTATCCGAGATATTCTTATCAAAGAACATCTTAACAAACTCCCATGCACCTTCCTTGTCCGCACAGTTTGCACTTATTGCCACGGGATAGGAACATGTGATACTGCTGCCTACCTCTCCCGTAGTCGGGAAACCTGCCAGGGATATATCCGTTCCGAACACACCCTGCTTAGTCTCAACATATGAATTCGCATCATAGAATGATGTTATTTCACAGAGGATCTCGCCGCTTCTGTAAGGCAGTGCAAATGCACTGTACGGACCCTCATGACTGTCATCATAGGTGTAATTATATTCAGAAGGATAGGTATTGGCATATGACAATACCTTAAGGAATTCAGCCGATTCGAAATCACAGGTAAGGTCATCCCAGTCTATGTAATCATCGATCGTACTGCGCATAGTATAGTAGAATACGTTATCCTTGGTATTGTCATCACTGTAGACTTTCGCACCCGTCCAATCGGAAGTATAGAGGAAATCGCTGAGCCTGTTCCCCATCTTGCCGTTCATGTATGCACTCTTGCATACGGCCGTATTCACGACAAAATCCGTAGAAAACATCGTAAGTTCGCCGTTATACGTAAGCGCATCTATCACATTGGGCGCATAATCATTTATATCAACATCAGGGTCAGCCTCTATAAGAGGCTTAAGATCAGCAAACACTCCCTTTGTCATAAATATCCGCACAGGCATATCGGTACTAAGCAACATTATATCCGGGCCATTTCCCGAACTAATATCATCAATATAAGCCTTGAATCCGCCTTCATAGTCATAGAGCATGCCCATGGTCGTATAATTATGAAGTATGAGCCTGTGATGGGGATCCTTTTCGTTAAACTCACTGATCATATCAAGCTGGTCACTCGATACACCAAGGCATCCTACAGTCAGAATCTGACGATCATCTACGGAAGCATCATAAGGAGTGAACCTGGCTATCCTGTACTCATCCTCATCATAATCATAGAAACCGCCGAGGATATCGCCGTTATCAAGCAGTCTGACATTGTCAAGATTGTATACGGAACTGCCGATCATGGGGAAGGATGCAACCTTGGCATACTGCGTATCTCCTGTATTATAAGTATAGATACCGCCGTCTCCGCTTAGGATAAGATCAGAATCTTTACCGGGACATGTCGCAAACAGGCTGCTTAATGAAAAAGGCGGTTTCCCCAGATCCTTGCGCCTGCGCGAATCGATGTTGATGACAGACATCTCCATATCCTCGACCCCGTAGGTCGTCACTAAGATATCGCCGTCCTTAAGAGGATAACAGGTGCTGAAATCCTCGGCATCATCATAATCGATCCTGTCTGCGATCTCTCTGTTCTTAAACGTCATGATACCCTCATTGGATATGGCTATGAGTCTGTCATTTTCGTCAATGATGATATCCTTGATCCTGAAATCATCATCCGAATCCTCAAAGATCACCGAGTCGATGATCTCACCCTTCCTGTCATAGCCCAAGAGTTCATAAGCCGTGAAATACCCCTGAGTATCATTATAGTTCTGAATGGCATGGATGAAATACACATTGCCCTTCGAATCCAGATTGAAATCATAATAGCTGTCACTGCTGTCATTATGCTCTACAAACCCGCCTATCTCGCGTCCGTCATAGTCATAATATGTGACATCAAGCGTCAGTATCCTGTCCGGATATGACTCCTCATCGGCAAACTCATAATCATAATCATAAGATGTACGGCCTACCACGAAGCAGTCATCATTATATGTGGCGCCGCCGTAACCGGGCGATCTCGCCAGTACCTTGTCCAACCTGTAAGTATATTTATCATCATCAAAAGAAGATGCGACTGAGGTATCCGCAGCCTCGGGGTCCGGCATCCCCTCCGGGGCGGGCGTTACGCTCTCAGATGCTTCTTCGGTATTCTCCTGTTCCGTTACGGATCCGTCAGTCTCAGGCTTTTTTTTGCCGCAGCCTGCGACAGTCGCTCCGATAAGCGACATGATCAACAACAGTGCGATGATCTTAGCCGATGCTCCTTTTCTTCTCATATCTCTCCTCCTTCATATCCCGTTCTGTCTGTATTTGCAGTGGGTTTAATCTGTCGACTCTCCTGTAATGATCTTGTCGATCAGATCATATATCTCATCTCTTCCTGCCCTGGTCTGCGCAGAGAACGGTATGAGTATGTCCTCTGCTTTAAGTCCCAGTGTCTCTCTTATCACCTTGACACACTTGGGAACCTCGCTTCTTTTAAGCTTATCCGACTTGGTAGCGATTATGATCGGATCGAACCCGTTCTCCCTTATCCAGTCATACATCTCTATATCGTTGGCGCCGGGCTTATGTCTGATATCGATGAGTAGGAATACCGCCTTAAGCTGTGATGACTTATGCAGGTATCTCTCTATCATCTTGCCCCATTTGGCTTTGACCTCGACGCTTACCGAAGCATAGCCGTATCCCGGCAGGTCCACCAGATACAGCTCATTATTGATATTGTAGAAATTGATCGTCTGCGTCTTTCCCGGATTCTGGCTTATCCTCGCATAACTCTTGCGGTTCATCAGAGCATTGATAAGTGAAGATTTGCCCACGTTACTCTTGCCCGCAAATGCTATCTCAGGGTACTTATTGTCCGGGAGTTTGCTCGTGATCCCGCAGACCGTTTCAAGATTGACCGATTTGATGACCATTTATACCTCTTTTGCTCTATCAATCCTTCAGCGCACGGAAGATGACCTCATCCATATTGGAGACAAAGACTATATCCATTCCGCCCGTGATCTCCTCTGAGAGTTCTTCCACATCTTTTTCGTTCTCTTCCGGTACGAGTACCGTATGTATACCGGCAGTCTTGGCCGCCAGGAGTTTTTCCTTAAGTCCGCCTATCGCAAGGACCTTGCCTCTTAACGTTATCTCTCCTGTCATCGCGACCTTACAGTAAACTTTCTTTCCCGTCACCGCTGATAACAGTGCCGTTGCCATGGTGATACCGGCACTCGGTCCGTCCTTGGGCACGGCACCCTCAGGGATGTGCAGGTGGAAATCATTCTCCGCAAAGACCTTGGGATCCACATGATACTTACCGCCTACGGAACGGACATAACTCATGGCGATCGCAGCGGATTCCTTCATGACATCACCCATCTGGCCGGTGAGCTTGATCTCTCCCTTACCGGGCATCATGTTGACTTCTATCTGGAGTGTCTCGCCTCCGACTGCTGTCCATGCAAGGCCTCTTACTATACCCACTTCATCCTTCTTATTGGCCATAATGGATGAATACTTGCGCTTTCCGAGATACTCCTCAAGGTTCTTCGTTCCGACAGTTATCTTATAGGGCTCGGTGCTTACCCCGGCCTTAGATCTCCTTTTACGTGAGGATGTCTCAGATGCCTTCTTTTTTTCCTCTTCCTGAAGTGCGGACAGTTTGTCCTTGGCGCACTTGCGGCAGACCTCTCCGAGCTTCCTCTCAAGCTCTCTGACGCCGGCTTCGCGCGTATAATAACGTATGATATCTTTGATCGCACCGTCAGTGATCACAAGGTCCTTCCTGCTCATCCCGTTGGCTTCGTATTGCTTCTTAAGCAGGTGTTCCTTTGCGATATGGTATTTCTCGTTCTGTGTATAGCCGGAGACTTCTATGAGTTCCATTCTGTCAAGCAGCGGACGCGGGATCTTGCTCACGTCATTTGCCGTAGCTATGAACAGCACATCGGATAAGTCTATCGGAAGCTCCACATAATGATCTCTGAACTGCGTGTTCTGATCGGGATCGAGGACTTCAAGGAGGGCTGAGAACGTATCGCCCTTGTAGTCATTGCTCACCTTATCTATCTCATCTAAGAGCATGAGCGGATTCTTAACGCCCGCGTGACGAAGTCCCGTGGCTATACGGCCCGGCATCGCTCCTACATATGTGCGCCTGTGGCCGCGTATCTCGGCTTCATCCCTGACACCTCCGAGACTCACTCTTATGTATTCCTTGTCAAGGGCACGCGCTATGGACTTGGCTACGGATGTCTTGCCGGTTCCGGGAGGCCCCACGAGGCACATTATAGGGCTCTTGCCCTTGCTCGTAAGTGCCCTGACTGCCAGGAACTCAAGCACTCTCATCTTTACCTTATCCAGACCGTAGTGATCTTCTTTAAGTATATCCGAAGCATGCTTAAGATCGGTATTGTCAGCGGAAGCATGATCCCAGGGCAGTTCAAGGAGAGTCTCTATATATGATCTCTGCACATAGCCTTCCTGACTCGAATCGGAGATATTGTCAAAACGTTTTATCTCCTTGCGGATCTTATCCTTGATCTCGTCAGAAGCCTCAAGCTCATCCGTCTTCTTAAGGAAGAGCTCGGTATCGGTGTATTCCTCACCCTTAGACAGCTCCTTGCGGATATAGGCCATCTGCTCACGAAGGATGTATTCGCGCTGGTTCTTATTGACCTTCTCCTGTATATCCTTGTTGAGTTTGTGATGGATCCTGGCTATATCGGTCTCCTGACAGAGGATCGTAGAGAGCATCTCATATCTGTCAGCGGTCGAGACAGCTGCCAGCAGGGCCTGTTTCTTGTCAAAGGATAACGGGATGTTCATGGCTATCCTGTTAACGATCTCTCCTAAGTTCATCGAAGGATCGATCTGCGAATTGAGGGTCTGGCTGATGCCCGGATGATATTCGAGATAGCCGCTTAACATCTCTACCATGGTACGGAAAGCCGCCTCTTCATAATTACCGTCAGTGCTTATATGTCCGTCATCCTCTTCTATGATCTCTATCTCACCCTCGGCATATACTCCGCCTGCCTTGGCAGTCGTCATTGCAAGCAGTCTGCCCCTTCCGACTCCCTCAGCCAATACTCTTATGGTATTGTTCGGTAACTTGGTGATCTGTCTGACCTGGATGATAGTGCCCACCTCGTACAGACCGTCTATCCCCGGAGCTTCCTCAGTCATGACACGCTGAGTAACGGCGAATAATCTTCCGCCGCTCTTCATGGCTACTCTGACTGCCGTTATGGATGGTTTGCGGTTTAGGTCAAAATGAATGACCATTCCAGGGAATATCGTAAGTCCCTTAAGTGCAACAACAGGTATGTTCACGTTTTTCCTCCGTATATCCAAAAAAAGTCCGCAGTATCACAACAACTGCGGACAATTTGTCTTAATTTCTGTAAACGGTTGGCTGTTCCCCGTCCGTTACCGATGCCTTTGTTATCGTACATGCGGTGATGTCTTCATCGGACGGTATCTCGAACATCACATCCATCATGATCTTCTCCATGATGGTCCTGAGTCCTCTTGCCCCCGTCTTCTGCTCATAAGCCTCGTCCGCTATGGCCTCCACGGCATCATCATCAAATGTGAGTTTCACACCGTCGAAACCGAACAACTTCTTGTACTGCTTGATGAGCGCATTCTTGGGTTCTTTGAGTATCTTAACGAGTGACTCCTTATCCAGGCCCTCAAGCGATACTCTTATGGGCACTCGGCCGACAAACTCCGGTATCAGACCGAACTTGATAAGATCCGGTGTCGATACATGGCTTAACACCTCGCCTATATCGCTTCCCGACTTCTTGCCCAGTTCTGCGTTAAAGCCGATCGATTTGCGGTTGAGTCTCTCCTCGATTATCTTGTCTAATCCGTCGAACGCTCCTCCGCAGATGAATAAGATGTTGGACGTATCTATCTGTATGAGTTCCTGATGAGGATGCTTACGTCCACCCTGAGGCGGAACCGATGCAAGCGTTCCCTCCACTATCTTAAGAAGCGCCTGCTGAACGCCCTCACCCGATACATCACGGGTAATGGATACGTTCTCGCTCTTCTTGGTGATCTTGTCTATCTCGTCTATATAGATGATCCCGTACTCCGCTCTGTCTACGTCGTAGTCTGCTGCCTGTATGAGCTTAAGGAGGATATTCTCCACATCTTCGCCCACATAACCGGCTTCAGTAAGTGTCGTCGCATCGGCGATCGCGAAAGGGACATTTATGATACGTGCAAGTGTCTGTGCCAGATATGTCTTGCCGCTTCCCGTAGGTCCCATCATGATGATGTTGCTCTTCTGAAGCTCCACATCGTCATCATCATCCTTCTTCTCACTTAAGACTCTCTTATAATGATTATATACGGCAACGGAGAGGACCTTCTTGGCTTCATCCTGGCCGATCACGTATTCATCAAGGAATTTCTTGATCTCAACGGGCTTAAGCAGATTGATATCCTTGGAAAGATCGCTTTCTTCCGGTTCATCCTTATCGCCGAACTCCTCTTCGAGGATGTCTGAGCATATCCCGACACATTCGTCGCATATAAAGATATTACCCGGACCGGCGATGAGCTTTAATACTTCGCTCTGGGATTTGCCGCAGAATGAGCAGCATACTTCGCCGCTTCCCTGATTATTTCTCATTTGTACCACCTTACCGAGCACCTTGTGCGAGGTGGCGAGCCGAATGTCAGATTCGGCGATGCCATCATCCGGTTTGGGCTCGGAACAAACCGGTGAATAAAGAATGATCCATAAGGATCATTCTTCACTCTTAACCTCAACTCTGCTTGTCACTACCGAATCAATAAGGCCGTATTCCTTAGCTTCCTCGGCATTCTTCCAGTTGTCTCTCTCTGTGTCCGCAGCCACGGTCTCATAGTCCTGACCCGTGTTGGCAGCAAGGATCCTGTTGAGTTTCTCCTTGGTCTTTAAGATGTGCTCTGCCGTGATCTGGATCTCCGTAGCCTGACCCTGAGCACCGCCACTGGGCTGATGGATCATGATCTCGGCATTGGGAAGTGCAAATCTCTTGCCCTTTGCGCCGCCTGCAAGCAGGAATGCTCCCATGCTCGCAGCCATTCCGATACAGATCGTCGATACGTCGCACTTGATATACTGCATCGTATCGTATATAGCCATTCCGGCCGTTACCGAACCGCCGGGGCTGTTGATATAGAGATTGATATCCTTCTCGGGATCTTCAGCCTCAAGGAAAAGGAGCTGTGCGACTATGGTAGCCGCATTATCCTCTCTTACTTCCTCACCGAGGAATATTATCCTGTCCTTTAAGAGCCTTGAATAAATATCATACGAACGCTCTCCGCGACTCGTCTGTTCTATGACATAAGGTATTAAACTCATATTCGTTTACCTATTTTCCTTCCTTAGCATTCTCAGTTACGAATTCAACCGCCTTGGTTACGGCGATATCCTCCATCATCTGCTTCTTGCCCTCTTCACCTAACATCTCAAGGACCTTATCCTTCTCCATCTTATAGCTGTCCATGAGTTCTTCGACCTTCTTGTCGAAATCCTCTTCAGTAGCCACAATGCCTTCTGCCTTGGCTACAGCTTCAAGTACGAGTCTTGACTGGATACGATCCATTACCTGAGGCTCAACCTGCTCAAGCAGCTTGTCTGCCGTCATACCGGTAAACTGCATATACTGATCGAAGCTCAGTCCCTGTGACTGGATCCTCTGGGCGAACTCTTCTATCATCTGCCTCTTCTGAGTATCCTTCATGGCCTCGGGGATCTCCATCTTGGAATCCTCGATGATCGCCTTGATAACGGCATCTTCCTTGTTGTTCTTGGCCTCGGCTGCCTTCTTGGCCTCTAAGTTCTTACGAACATCAGCCTTGTATTCGTCAAGTGTATCGAACTCTGATACTTCCGATGCGAACTCATCATCAAGATCGGGAAGCTGCTTCTCCTTGATCTCCTTGACCGTACACTTAAATACCGCATCCTTGCCCTTAAGATCATCTGCCTGATAATCCTCGGGGAAAGTAACATTTACTTCACACTCTGTGCCGATCTCCTTGCCGATGAGCTGATCTTCGAATCCGGGAATGAACTGGCCCGAACCGATCGTAAGAGGATAATTCTCTCCCTTGCCGCCGTTAAATGCCTCACCGTCAACAAATCCTTCAAAGTCAAGGATGATATTGTCGCCGTCCTTGATCGCTCTGTCCGTAACGGCAACACTTCTTGCATTACGCTCTCTCTCTTCTTCGATCGCTTTGTCCACATCCTCATCGGTAACTGTGGCATCGAACTTCTCAACCTTCACACCCTTATACTTACCAAGCTCCACAGGGGGCTTAAGAGCGACTTCAGCCGAGAATATGAAAGGCTTGCCTGCTTCTAACTGTACAACATCGATCTTGGGTGTTGAAACGATATCCTCACCGCACTCATCATAAGCCTTCTCATATGCATCGGGGATGACCTCATTGGCTGCATCCTCATAGAAGACCTCCTTGCCGTACATCTTCTCTATCATGGCTCTCGGAGCCTTACCCCTACGGAAACCGGGTAACTGTATCTTGTTCTTCTGCTTCTGATAAGCCTTCTCGCAGGCTGCTTCGAAATCAGCATCAGCCACCTCGATTATAAGCTTAGCCATGCTACCGTCTAACTTTTCTACCTTAACACTCATTCATTCTACTCCTTATATGTGTATTTATATCACTTACGATATTTGATATGCCGCAGTACGTGTTTTGTTGCCATTTTACCGCAGTCAACTTGGTATTATAGCATAAAAGCCCTTAGAATACCATAGTTTTCTAAGGGCTCTCGCGCTTTTTTATCGGATTTTTACACTTAGGTGCTTTATCGCCTGTACACGTTGACCCATGATGAGAGTCTGGCCGCAAGCTCAGGTGTCAATGCATCCTTCTTAAGGCGCCATTTCCAGTTGGTGCCGAGCGTTGATGGCACATTCATCCTGGCCTCACCACCCAGAGCCAGGATATCCTGCATGGGTATGACGGCGGTATCGGCTACCGACGCATAAGCCGCCCTTATGATACCCTCACAGATATCCTCTGCCGTCGCACGCTTAAGACCAAGATAGTCCTTGACGAATCTCTTCTCCTTACGCTTAAGCGTCTGATACCAGTGGACCAGCGTATCATTGTCATGCGTTCCCGTATAGACAACGCAGTTATGCTCATAATTATGAGGCATATGCTCGCTGTCACCATCCGGATCAAATGCGAACATTATGATCTTCATATTGGGATATTTGGTCTTCTTTACAAGGCGCCTTACGGAATCGGTCATGAATCCTAAATCTTCTGCTATGACCTGCTTATTGCCAAGACTCTTCTTAAGCACATCAAAGAGTTCATATCCCGGACCCGGAAGCCACTCGCCTATTATCGCATTGGGCCTTCCGTATTCTATCGAATAGTATTCGTCAAAGCCCCTGAAATGATCGATCCTGACTATATCATAGAGCTTATAACATGCAGCCAGTCTTTCGATCCACCACTTATACCCAGTCTTCTTATGGTATTCCCACTTGTATAAAGGATTACCCCAGAGCTGACCGTCTGCCGTGAACACATCGGGCGGACAACCTGCCACATGGGTCGGATTACACTCCTTATCAAGCTTAAACAGTTCGGGATTGCTCCATGTGTCCGCACTGTCGAGCGCGACATAGATCGGTATATCTCCTATTATCTCAATGCCCTTCTCATTTGCATAAGCCTTGAGCGCATACCATTGCTTAAAGAAGAAGTACTGTTGGAACTGGTAAAAAATATAATCTTCCTTTAATTTATCTCTGTACTTCTTTATGGCCGCGGGCTTCCTTAGCTTGATATCATTCTCCCACTCAAGCCAGGATATCCCTTTCTTGGAATCCTTGATGGCCATATAGAGCGCATAACCGTCCAGCCAGCCGGCATTCTCCTTAACGAATGACTGAAAGTCCTTATCTTTCCCGATGTCACTCTTAAGATATGCCTTACGAAGCAGGGCAAATCTTGTCTTATATACAGCCTCATAATCCACATACTCCGGATGTGATACCTTGCTCTTAGCGCATTCTGCCTTAGTAAGCCATCCTCTGTCTATGAATTCCTGCAGATCTATATAATAAGGATTACCCGCAAAGGTCGAAAACGACTGATACGGTGAATCTCCGTAGCCCGTCGGCCCAAGCGGCAGTATCTGCCACAGGCTCTGTCCTGCCTCCTTAAGGAAGTCGACGAACTCATACGCCTCCTTAGTAAATCCCCCTATACCGTACGGAGACGGGATACTTGATATTGCCAGTAATACTCCTGCTCTTCTTTTCATAGCCCATTACCCCTGTTTTGACTTATCAGCCTGCCACCGTTACAAAGCGGCAACCACTGCACCATTTCTTCATAACGCGATACCTTCCTTATCCGACTCATACAATCAATGCTGCATGCGAATAAGGGTTTGACTAACAAAATCTTAACATCTTATATGGCCTATTTCAAACATTTTGAGGCGTTTTTACCGAATTTCGTCATATTACTAAATTTTACTAAACTTTTTTGTGCAATTTTGCCAAAAAAGAGAGGTCTGCTCACTGTATATCTCCGGTCCTGTTGCCATTCGATACAAAATCATCCATTTGTATGATAGACACAGAACTTTACGGGATGCATAATGAATACGAGTTATCAATGAACTTACGAAAGGAAACGGGGCAATGGGTAAGAAAAAGAAAAAAGGCAATTCCATGATCTCATCGGAATCAAAGACATGTTTCACATTTGCAGCGGGATTTCTTGCTGTAGGTATCATACTCTTCATCATCGGCAAAACAGTCTATCATTCCGATAACATGGTAAAAGAGGAGGATATCATAACCGGACAGACCGCAACTGTCATATCGGTCGATAAGGTTGACAGGAATCTCTCTCCTTCGGACAAGAAACGCGAAGAAGACAAGGGATACACCGGAGACGAACTGCGATATGAGTACGATGTCACCTATCAGGTGACTGCAGAAGACGGCGCGGAATATACTTATTCCGACAAGGTCCGCTATCATAACGACGGCTCACATAAGCCCGAGGTCGGTGATACGGATGTAGTAAACTATGCATTCAAAGACGGCGAGTTCATCATCCATCCGGAGATCGCAGGCAACAACCAGCTGACATTCTGCGGCGGTTTCCTGATAGTCCTTGCAGTCATCGCCGCTGCACTCGGATTGTTCTTAAGGAAATAGACTCGCGCTGTCACATACACGGCATATATTAATACAGGAGCAGCT
>CAMNDJ010000028.1 GCA_946535225.1 uncultured Lachnospiraceae bacterium | reverse complement strand
CTCGTTCATTCTCTGCAGAATATCGTGCACTTCCGCAAGTGCTCCGTCTGCTATCTCTATTACCGATACGCCGTCCTTGGCATCCTGTGACGCTGCCTTCAATCCTTTGAGCTGAGCGTGCATCCTTCTGGAGATGGCAAGACCTGCCGCATCATCTTTGGCAGAATTGATCTTGTAACCACTACTTAATTTCCCCAGAGAGGTGGTCAGCTTGTTATCATTCAACTTCAGTGAGTTGTTTGCGATCATAGCTGACACATTGTAATTGATCTTAAGACTCATAGGTTTCCTCCATTGTTATCGCGTATCACTTGTATGAACTCTTTTGCTATATCGTATAAGGCCCTTGTGTTCACGGCCTCATTATTATTATCGGCATCGGGAACTCTTCCCTTAACACTCCGTCCGGGATCTCCGATCAGGAATCTTATATCCGTCTTATCATATCCGAGAGCCTGTATCCTTGATGTGAGTTTATCTCCGGTAGTTTTCAGTGCATCAAGATTCTGCCTGTCATTTGAATAAAAACTGATCTCTACCCGTTCTTTTCTTACCCTTATCTGTGACTGTACCCTTCCGAACACCTCCGTATCCATTGCGGCACTCACAAGTCCTGTCTCCTCACCGTGCTCAAGCTTAAGATTGATATCTGTCAGTCTTCCTCCGATCATGACCGGTATGTGATAGTTCTCGGCTGCAGCATATCCCGTTGCAAGAGATATCTGTTTATACATAAGAGATATGCTTCTTACATCCACCATATTATCGGCAGAAGTGTCCGTCATCTTCTGAAGTGTACTTATCATCGTTTCGGCAAATCCGTTATAAGCCTCGATCGCGGATGCTTTATCATTCATTCCATCCGTAAGCTTATCCATTGCCTCACTAAGTTCCCGTTCACTGCCTGTTATGGCATTATCCTCTCCGTTACCAAGTCTTCTGTCAGTCCTTCTCGCATAGGCTCTGAGAGTTCTGAAAAGATCATTAGGAGCAGACAGGAACTGCTCTTCTGCGATCACATTGTTGACCGTTGCGGATAATCCCGCATTACTGATATAGTCATATACGGCATCTTCGGCAGATGCTGCCTGACGGATCTGCTCATAATTCTCATTCAGATATTCATTCTCTAACTGATCATAGGCTTTTTCCGTTATCTTTTCTGCAAAGGCACTTTCTATCTGATCGGTTATGGAGATACCTCTCGGAATGCTTTCACTCAACAGGCCGAAGTTATCGTCGATATTTACATCGAGTTTGTATCCTCTTCCTCTCATGGCTGTTAGAAGCTTGCCGAATGTCATATCGGCTTCACTCTCTATCAGTCTTCCGATCGCTGCGTGATCAGTCCTCTCGATCTGATTGAGCATCCTGTATATTCCTATATATGATGCTCTTTCATCCTCTGTTATCGCATTCGACTTTTCTAATTTATAGAGAAATCTGCTGTATTTCTCTGCTTCTCTCTTAGGATCATGGTCAAGCTCATTGATGTGATTTACGAGTTCGTCTATTTTCATATCCAGCGGATTGACACCTTCTCTTATAAGAGCGAGTGTCTTACCGGGAGTGAGTGCTCTGATCACACCGTCAAGTCTTGAATCAGCCGCTTTTACCCTGCGTATCGAATCCTCATTGACAGGCAGGCTGTTATAACCCAGTATCCTTACGGCTCTTTGATTCTCTGCACTTATATCCAATCCAAGATCCGACAGTATATCATCCACATTTCTGAAGGCCTTGGTTATGGAATCACCCAGATCTTTTCTTATCTCTGTTCCGACTGCCTCATATGTCTGTTCGACCGCTTCGAATCTTGCCTTGTAATCCAGGCCTATGCTGTGTGCTCTTCCGAGAGTGAATACACCGTCATTCTCCGTAGCAACTCTGCCTATGAGAGCTGCCGGCATTGAAGGGATCTCTCTTATTGCCTGCGTAGTCTGAGCAAAGATCTCTATCCTCTGTTCAACAGAGATGGTATTTCCTGTACTTACTCCATTCTCGAGACTGTCTTTTGTCTCGGATGATCCATTCTCACCAAGGAATGATGAGTAAAGCTCTTTCTCTGCTTCCTTAAGAGCGGATATCGTATCCTCTATGGACTGTGTATCTATCCTCATTCCCGACTTAAGCAGCTTGATGTTTGCATCTAATGACA
This sequence comes from uncultured Lachnospiraceae bacterium, assembly GCA_946535225.1. Lineage (GTDB taxonomy): Bacteria > Bacillota > Clostridia > Lachnospirales > Lachnospiraceae > Colinaster. Next base: position 21,596 of record CAMNDJ010000028.1, on the reverse strand, counting down.
TCTTAAGTCTGGCTGTCTCTCTTCCGATCTCAGAATCCAAAAGACTTGCCCTTAGTTCTACGGCTTCACGATATAAGCTTTCTTTTCTTACGGAAAGGTCGGCATCCTTAGGGCTTAAACCTTTAGCTATCGCCTGCATTGATACGCCCACGACTGTTCGTGCCGGAACGGGAAACTCTACGGATCTGATGTTTTCCAGAGTCTCCATTTTTTCCTCTGTAAGAGGTATCCCCTTCTCAATAAGCCACCTTGCGTCTGTCAACTTATCTTCAAGGGAGACACCTTCTATATCCATATCTTCCACAGCTTTTTTTACCTGCGGTCCGATGGAATCCCAATCTATCTCGTCTGCTTTTCTGGCCAGATAACCCGGCATATCTTCACCGTAATAGCCTTTTGCCTGTCTGCTGCCGTCTCCGAAAGCACTGAAAGTGGATGTATACACGTTTCCTATGGTAGGTTGCATATCGTTCTCTACCATATATTTGATGCTTCCGTCAGTAAGAGAATCTATCTCCGACATCATGGCAACGGCTTCGCTTATCTTTTTTACATTCTCGGGTGTATCGGGAAGATCCGCATTCTTAAGAGAATCTTTGATGGAATCGACATCGATCGACCTTCCTGTGATACTCTTGATCTTCTCGTCGGACAGATCATCATTATAGCCCGCAACGACCTGACCTGATTCAGCCATAACGGCCTTGATGTGGTCAAGAATCGTCTCTCTTTCCTCGGGATCCATATCGGCGGGATCAAAACCCTCCTCCATGGCCTTCTTATAATCTTCCCCTGACATAGTATTAGACATAACAGTCATGTAATCACGGGCTGTTGCTACGTCTATTCCAGACGCCAAAGCCTTAAGATCCTCTGTAGTCCTTCCGTGGACTCCATAGGCATTTACATCCGTGTACATGCCGGCTATGTCTAATCTTACTGCTCCCGACTTCTCACTTTTTGAAAGACCGGGATTCTCGGGGATCGATGTATACTGCCTGATGGCTTCCTTACCGGATACATCCAATCCTATCTTCATTATTCGGTGCTTTTCCTTTCGCCTTGATCGATTGATATGATAAGAGTGAACAGATCCCTGCAAGATCCGTTCACTCTATATTTCGGTCATATATTGACTTTACTTAATAGCCTGTATGCTTTATATCTCGAAAACCAATGCCGTAAACGGTGCGAGATCGAAGGTCAGCATATAAGGCCTGTTATCACAGGGGCTCTCACTCGGAGTGATATTCTTGGGAACACTGTGCCCGTTGCCGCCATACTGCTTGTCATCGCTGTTAAGAAGCAGTTTTGCCTTCTTGGCTGTGGGAACGCCTACCGTGTAATTCTCTCTCATTATCGGAGTCATATTGAGTACAAAAAGAACTCTCTTCTTGCCATCCAGGCTCTTACGCATGAAACTGTATGTGCTCCTGTCGGCATCATCAGCATTGATCCATTCGAATCCACCCCAGTCATTATCACATTCATACATGCATTTGTAAGATCTGTAAACACTTAACAAGTCTCTCACATAATCATGCATTCCCTTATTAAGCGGTTCGCTTAGCAGGTACCAGTCCAGTTCTCTTGCTTCACTCCATTCTCTCTCCTGCCCGAATTCCTGTCCCATAAACAGAAGCTTCTTACCGCAGTGGCCGAACATGAAGGTATAACCGACGCGAAGATTGGCATATTTATCTACCTTATAACCGGGCATCTTCTCAACCATCGAACATTTCAGATGAACCACTTCATCATGAGACAGCGGAAGGATATAATTCTCCGAACTGTTATAACTCATGGCAAAAGTAAGCGCATGATGATTATTCTTACGGAAGTACGGATCCAGCTTCATATATTCACAGAAGTCATGCATCCATCCCATGTTCCATTTAAAGGAGAATCCCAGACCTCCGTCATCAACCGGTGTAGTGACCTTAGGCCAGGCCGTGGATTCTTCGGCGATGGTCATGACACCCGGAAATCCTCCGTGGATGACGCTGTTAAGATGCTTGAAAAACTCGATAGCTTCAAGATTTTCATTCCCGCCGTACTTATTGGGAAGCCACTGTCCGTCCTTACGACCGTAATCAAGATAGAGCATGGAAGCAACTGCATCAACTCTGAGTCCGTCTATGTGGAATTCCTTGATCCAGAATAAGGCATTCGCGATCAGGAAATTCTTGACTTCGGTTCTTCCGTAATTAAATATCTTGGTGCCCCAGTCGGGATGCTCACCGAGCCTGGTGTCAGGATGTTCATACAGACAGGTTCCGTCAAACTCCGCAAGTCCGTGTGCGTCCTTGGGGAAATGTGCCGGTACCCAGTCGAGTATCACGCCTATTCCGTTCTTATGGAACAGGTTCACCATATAAGCAAAGTCTTCAGGTGATCCGTATCTGGATGTAGGTGCATAATATCCCGTTACCTGATAGCCCCAGGATCCGTCAAAGGGAAATTCTGCTATACCCATAAGTTCCACATGGGTATACTTCATCTCGCCTAAGTATTCTACCATCCTGTCGGCAAATTCCCTGTAATTGTAGAATCCGTCGTCTCCCGTAGGATGCTTCATCCATGAGCCGATGTGACATTCATAAATGGCAAGCGGCTCCTTGTTCATATCCTTATTCTCTCTGGCCTTCATCCATGCAGAGTCAGTCCATTTGATAGAGCCTATATCCGCTATACGGGATGCCGTTCCCGGCCTTACTTCCGCACTGTTGGCATAAGGATCGGCCTTATATAACTTCCTTCCGTCCGGAGTCGTTATGAGATACTTGTAGAGTTCGCCGACTTTGATCCCGGGGAAGAATCCGGCAAAAACACCTCCGGGTCCGAGACGTCTGAGTTCATGCGAATCCTCACTCCAGTTGTTAAATGTGCCTGTCACATTGACTTTGGCCGCATTCGGTGCCCATACTCCAAAGAATACTCCGTCCTTACCATCCTCATTCGAAGGATGTGCTCCCAGTTTCTTGTATATATCATAATGCGAGCCCTGTGCAAATACATACTCATCCGCTTCTGATATAAATACCGTGTCTCTTTTCTTGCCAGCCAATTCTCTGCCTCCTGATACTGTTTGTGCCTATGCTATAAAATCCCGCTCTTTGAGAATGATCATATCCTCATCATCATACCTCTTACCCAAGAGGATCTCCGTGAAGTGCTTAGGTGAGAACCTGGTCGCATGCTCTATCGCTTCATCGACCAGATCCCTGACATCGGCAACCGTGACGATATGGTCTGCCGTCTGCATCTCATCTATTCTGGTATGCAGTGCAAGGATACCCATGTCATCTATCGAGAATTCATTACGTTCCGCATATTTCCGGCCGTAAGCCACCAACGCATCATCGCTTAGTTCTTCTATCTCGATATGAACACCGAACATCTGCTTCATCGCCTCATTACGACTGAGCAGTTTGTTTATGGCCTTGCGCGAATCCTGCAATACTACGAGTATTCCCAGATTCTCCTGATCAAGGGCCTTATATAATCTGTCGGCTGTCTCTTCTGACATATCTCCGGCCTTCTCAACGATCAGACCGCCGCCTTTTAACTTCTCTATAAGGGCATCCATGTCCTTCTCATTGAGTGCACTTCCGGATACCTTACCTATTTTACCAGAGAAATTGCCATCCGTCATCTTTGCATACTGCACGACATTCTTTGCAAGATCGACAGATTCCTCTCCTGTCTGTCCCGTAACACATACATTTCCGACATATGAAGCAAGACTTATCGAATCCAGAGCTTTAAGGAGGTCTTTTTTGCCTTTCTTGGTCTGAACGAAATTACCGAAAAGAGCCGTCTCCTCATCTGTCATGCTTCTCGTATTATCGTCCGCTTCACTTTCGTCTGTCGCTTCCGCTTCTGCTGCCGCTATATGCTCTGCTTCAATGGCCTCTTCTTCGGGATCCGATGCTTCTTCTTTGATCTCTTCGGTATCCTCAGTCTTATCCGCCTCGTCTTCTTCTACGGCATTCTCCTCTTCCGTGACGGGATCCTCTTCTTCTTGAGTATTCTGATCATCGGACAGATCCTCATCTTGCGCATCGACTGATGTCTCATCCTCAGTTTCTCTCTCCGCTGACGTATCCTTGTCTTCCTCGGGTTCAGGTCCCTCAAGTACATTTTCATCTTCGATCTCAGTCAGCTCTTCGACTTCCGGAAGCTCTTCATCCAATTCATCTTCCGTGATCTCTTCTTCTGAGAGTTTCTCTAAGATGCCCTCTTTGTTACTGATCTCAAAGTCCGTAAACAGGCTGTCCGTATGCTGTGATACCAGCTTATCTATCTGTTCTGTCTGCTGTTTGTGTATCTTCTTCTTACTGTTCTCCCAATCATTTAAATAATCTTCTATATCTATCTGACCGGTGATCTGCTTCTCCACCTGATTCTGTTCCGGAAGAGCCAGACTGATCTGACCGTCGTACTCCTGTGAGAGCATCTTCTGCATGGATCTCGGAGGATTGACCTGTTCGACCTTACGTTGACCGTTCATGGCACTGTCCAGCGCATAAGCCACTTTCTCATCAATGAGTTTCATCAATTCTTCTTTGGACACCTTGTTGGCATCTATCTCATGCAGTGCGGCAGTCGCGCTTGCTTTGATACGTTCTTTTTCCTTAGGATCATATACGATCGTATCAGAGGTTGCCGGTTCATCCGGGAAGACTATCTCTTCCATTTCTCCCGTATCCTGCAACATGGGAGCCATTATCGTCTCCGTGATACCTCCGGGTGTGGCGGGTTCTTCCCTGTCATCTTCTGACTGATGTGCTTCCTCCTCCCCGTTCTCTCCATGTTCCATGCGTTTGATGGCTTCCGAAGGCATTATCTTGGTCTCATCATCATATATCTCTTCTTCCGCAGAGCTGTTAGCATCCGTACTCTCTTCCGTAACGGGCTCTTCTCTGCCGAGTGTGCCTTTGATGCTTTCTTCAAGAGCCTTCTGTATATTGATCGTGCTGTACTGACCCACGTCAACCGTCTTGACCAGCTCCTCATGGTGATAAGCCGGTTCCCCGGGCTCTGATTCTTCCGGCGCTGTAACCTCATCCGGTGTATCCGCCTGCCCCGTCGATATTTCATCAACCTGTTCCATGGCAGAAGTCTGCTCGATCTCTCCTGTCGGTTGATCCGTGGCAGCATCCGGAGCAAGTATGTGCTTATACAGAGACTCCTGAGAGCTCGTTAGCTGCTGATGGAGCATTTTCAGTTCCATCGCTTTCTTAACGTATTTGCCTTCTCTGAACAGAGTGATCAACTCGTCGCACTGCTCAACGCACTTGGTCGTTAACCCTATCCTGTGATAGAGGCAAGCCAGTTCATAACCCCATTTGCCTTTGCCTGCTGCCGGCTCTCTTTTGTTTAATTCCTCAAGTACCTGGATCCTCTCTTCCAGACTGACATCCTGTGCCTCGTATATCTTGTAAAGGAGAATGAATTTCTGATTGCTCGTGGGCGCCATCTGCACGTAGCGCTTGTAATATTCCGTTGCACCTACCACATCCCCCATCTTGATGCACAGTTCACACAAAGAAGATACAATGGGCTTGCCTGCGGGCATCTTCTCATATGCCTGTTCAAGCAGTATCTTGGCCTCACTGTATCTCTTGTTGACCTTATACAGGTCGCTTATCTTGCATAGAGTCTTGACCGATCTTACCCTCGTCCAATCTATTGTATCAGCAACCTTTACAGCTTCGGCATATTCTCTCCTGGCCATAAGATCATTGATCTCTTCATTGCGAAGGTTATACTCGTACTTATCCAAGGTGTTCTCCTTTTCTTCCTATTTATATATAAAAACCCACTATCGTAACTAGTCTATCATAGCCATATTTAAAATACAAGTTAAAGTGTGTGTATGAGTGTGAATATACAACATCTTGTATTCTTTGATGGGAAAAAAGCATCAAAAAAGACGGAACATCATCCGTCTTTTTTGATATCTCTATATGAACTGTCTCATTCCGCGCAAATCCGGCCCGTTCGGATCGATCCCGATCAACCGTAACTCTCTATAATATATTCTCTTGCCTTATCTTTGTCCACTCCGAGGGCGATCCCTAATTCTCCCAAAAGAATATCTTCTGCTGCATGGAAATATCTCTCATCCGTACTCGTGGCTTTCTTGCCTCCGGCTATGCGTTCTTCCTTCCTGTGGTATAAAGATACGATCATATTGCACAGTTCCTTGCAGTCAGCCGTCCTTAGGATGTCGGTAAAGATCTTGTCTCTTTCCTTGTCGTCCTTGATCCAGCTGGGTTCGATATTCTTGAACTCACTTATAAGCTGCTTAGCCTGTTTCTTGGTCAGAATCTTACGCAAAGCCTTTGTGTCATTATCAACCGGAGTGAATATCGTGCTTCCTCTTAAATACACCTGTGACATGGTATAGTATTCCTTGTCCTTAGGAACACCCGGCATATCTATAGGTCCCACGCTCTTGATCTGACACACACCCTTGTTGCCGTATACTACGTATTCTCCAACCTTAAACATTATGTCTCCCTTCGCTATATCAGCAATTCTTTTAAACTGGCCAGTTCTTCCGGCGAACTATCGCACGGCTTCCATCCTATCACCTGTCCGTCCCCTTCATATCTGGGTATAAGATGGATGTGAAAATGAAAAACTGTCTGTCCTGCTATCTCATTATTGTTCTGTACGATATTGAAGCCGTCCGCATTAAGCTTCTTCGTCATCCTGTCTGCCATGACCTTGGCTAAGGCGAAGGCTTCTCCCACTTTGTCTGCGGGCATTTCGTAAATATTCTTATAGTGTTCCTTGGGTAAGATGAGCGCATGCCCCCTGGTGGCAGGCCCCATATCAAGTATCACTTTGTATCCGTCATCCTCATAGATAGCGTTGGTCGGTATCTCTCCGTTCGCTATCTTACAGAATATGCAATTATCGTCCCTCATAAATTATCTCTCCCTGTTATCTTATTTCATAAATGAAAACAGTTCGTCCAGTGTCCTGAACATACCGAATTCACCCTTGGTCTTCATGCTTCCGCTCATAAACGCTCTCTGGAATGTTATATGTCCGGCCATGATATCATTCATCGTATCTTCGGTAAGGCTGACCTCAACATCGAACTTACCTCCGGGTTCATTCGTCAGATTAAGCTCGTCTTCCTTGATCCTTATCCCGATCGCTTCCTTGCCTATAACAAGCTTGTACGTACCCTTAAAACCCTCGACCGGGGTAAAATGCTTCTTAAGCAGTCCTATATATCGCTCTGAAGAAGTGGGTTCATGACTCATCATGCCCCTGAACATATTGGCCAGTTCCTGGATGTCTTCCTTCTGCTGCTGAACATAAGTATCATCTGCCGCATACTGTGAAAGCCTCTCCGATTCCTGAGGCGTCAGATCGATATTCTGTGTACGTGAAACCGTCTGCTTGACTGCCTGATTGCTCGCCGGAAGACTGGCTAACTTCTGATTGATGGTACGATAGATATTCTCGGCCTTCTTCTCTATGAGCGTAGCGTAATCATCATTCATCTCAAAATCAGCCATATCGGCTATATAACCGCACATGCCGCTGCATGGCTTACCGCCCAGTATCTCCCAGGCTGCGGTGAGATTCAACTTGCCCTCTCTCTCCCCGTATGTAGTAGACATGACAATGGGGGACATGTATATACGGGACAACTTCTCCTTGTCTGCATATAACCAGCATGCATCCAGAAACTGCTGCATATATCCGCCTATACCGTACCATTCTACGGTAGTCGCCAAAATGATACCATCAGCCTCCTTAAGCGTCTGCGGAAGGGTAGTGATATTATTCTTGAGCTCGTAGAGCATGAACCTCTCTACCTTGACATTGAGCTCCTCCAAAACCTTCTGCATTTTATTGATCACATACAGGGTGGGATCGTCCATCAGACCCCTGCCGCCATAGTAGATATTGACCTTCACAATGCCTCCTTGTACTTAAGCCGATATAGTATTATCATACCACACGAACGGCTAATTTTCCAAGTATGAAATCCTTTTTATCACATAGTTTTATGTCCTCTCCGGGCTCTATCTTTCTTCCTTCCACATAAGTACCGTTCGTGCTTCCGAGGTCCCGAAGATATACCTCGCCTGCCCTTAGGGTAAGTCTGGCATGTTTCCTGCTGACTGTGGGGTCGCTTAGGCATACATCTACTTCATCAAACTTCTTACCGAGTATGACTGAATCGGCGTCGATCCTCTCTCTCCTGCTTTCACCGTTTTCACTCCATTCAAGAGAAAAAGAAGGCTTATCAACATCTTCAATATCAAAGAACTGTGTTTCCTCTTCAAAGAATACAGTGTTGTCATCCCCTCCCCAATACTCTCCTACAGTGACGGCTCTCCCGGACATGTTCCTCTCAAGCTCTGCTTCTTTCTTTTTTTCAACAGTCTTTGTCACTTGTTTTATGATAAAGACCAATGTTACTGCCAGTATGAGCACCGACACAGAAAGGATCTGTATTCCGTATGCACCCTTCTTACCGCGTATAAAATAGAAGATGATACCCGAAACAGCTGTTATTGCTACTGATCCCGGTCCTATAAGTACCTTTATATATCCGGCTTTTCCTGTTTCTCTTCCTTCTCTTTCCCTGTCGCCCTTTGCTGCTCCGAAGATATCCCATTCCCTGTTGTTTTCATCTGTCTCTTTTATAGGATATCCATCCTCGGTATCATCGTCGCTCAAAGCCTCGTTTATACCCGTTTCATCTTTTTTCCGATCTTTGCTTTCGTTAAGGATCCCTGTTTCTTTTTCGATCAGAGCACAGAATCCGATCATAGAAAACAGTTTCTCTTTGGACATTCTGTAGAATTGATAAGCTATGCTGACCGCATGCTCTTCTTTATGTTCGATCTTCTCAAGTATAAAATCCGCAAGCTCATGAAATCTTTCTTCTACACTGTTCTCGGAACACTTATAAGGAATACAGATCATATTAAGAACTCCGCTCTCCATGTCAATATATATATGGTCCGGATCGTATATATAATATTCTTCATCAAGCAAATAAGAGGCTCCGACAGTTAACTGACTTGATATGCCGTACAATAACCACCTAAGATCTTCAAAATGCATACTCCTGTTATCGAATTCTCTCCTAAGTGTTTTCATGTTGGTGATATCAAATTTAAGTATCTCTCTGTTCTGACATATCCCTCTTCTGCAAACCGGCTGTCCCTTTATATTGTTGTCTGTCAGCATCCTTTCCATGTAATCGGATCCATTATTTTCAATGATATCCGTACACAAATAGCTTTTTCCCATTTCCTGTATTATTTCCATATTCATTCTCCATTCCACCTTTCAGAATCTCTCTGCGTTACGTATATAGTCAACCGGATCTATCCTGTTGATGGAAACTTCTCTTTCACTTTTTAATTCATTCTCTTTATACAGATTAAATCCGGACACGAGATTGGTAATATGAGATGAGGCTTTTACATTGATCGATATCAAAGAAACACCGGATTCATGATCCGTCTGATATTGATACACCTGGCCTTCAAGCAGTTTTTCGGCTTGTGTGTCAACGTATGTTTTCACAGCATCATTCGTTGCATTCTTTATCTGACTTCCCCTTAATGCAGCTAGGTAACAACTGTGATATACGATCATATGATCATATAAAAAGAAGGTATACAGGATAATGACGATAAAGCAGATAAAAACAGGCGGTATGATAAACGATGCTTCCATCGTCATATACCCGTCCAACTCCGTTTTTATGATCCTTTTCTTTTTCTCTGTTATCATTGACCTCATGTCATACCTCCGGATAAAAACAATATGCTTATCACAATACCGACTGTCAGAAAAGGAACAAAGGGTATCCTGCTCTTTCTGCCGGCTTTACGAATAACAAGAAGAACTCCCGCAAACAATCCGGCAAGGATCATTGCCAGGCCGATAGCCATTATGAGCCTTTCTCCTTTAAGTATCATTCCTGTCGAAACGATCAGAAGACCATCTGCAAGTCCGACTTCTTCGACCCGGAACAGTTTGAATATCAGAATGAATAAGATCACAAGGAAGATCACGACTGCGGATAACATATAATCCGCTAAAGGACATCCTTTTAAGTTAAGTTCTATGTATACGGATATAGTTCCGATAAATAGATTTATGCAAATGACCCATAGCGGGACATGCATTGTCCTGATATCATACACGGCCGCGATCAACATAAATATGATCAGTATCATCCCGGTTATTTCCATGTTCATCATCAGCTGCCTCCGCACAGACTGCAGGGTCCTCTGCCACCTACTTCAGAGAGTTTTACTGTTTTTATCGTCCTTTTCAGACCACTGCAGCTTGCACTGTTGTGATATTTATCTCCTTTGTTCGTAATGAATATCAGACCCGTGCTGCTTCCTCTCCCGCATTTTTCACACGGAGTGTATCTTTGTCCGTAATCATTTCTTCTTAGTGCCAATTCTGAAATATCAATCACATTTATCGTTACCTTCAGGTGGCTGCAGGTTCTTGATCTGTGATATGCCGTACCGCTTTCTGTTATATACACATATTCTTCTTCCTCATTTGTATCTAGCGGAGAAAGAACATTGTAACCTGTCCATTTTCTTACATATACCACGGGAGCGGTAAAGGTACTGCCAAATCCGATCTCTTTTACAAAAGGGACTATTCTCTGTTCTTTGATCAGAAAGACAAGATCTCCTCCGGTATCACCTGCAGAATGGGCTATCATGGCAAGATTCTTACCTTCCTGATGGATCTTAGCCAGATTCTTTGCAAATTGCTCATACATAATGAACAGAGAGAGAAGATTGGCGATAAAGAACAGAAAAATCGGTACGGCGATCGCGGCTTCCACGGTCATTCCGCCTGCTAATCCGCTTTGCTTCTTATATTTGATAAAGAAGGTTGATGATGTCTTCTTGCAAGCTGTTCCATCGAAAAAAAAAGTGCGAGAGGTGGCAGATTGAAGGGAACCGCCTTTGAGGAAATCATCTGTTTTTACCACCTGAAAGTTGTTAGCTTTTTTACAAGAAGACATGATCAACCTCCCTTCATTCATACGAATAGAAGCGTTTTATACTGCAACCATAACCGTATCTGCTGGATACATTGATGTCAGCATAGAGCTGATATATCTGTTCATCCATCTTAAAACCGCTGTTTCCAGACGTTTTTCTTATATCTGATTCCATGATGTCCATAAGACGAAAATTCAAAGTCTCAATACTCTTCGAAAAAAGGAAAACATCCAAAAAGGCCTTATAATCCATCGGTCCTGAGGGGGGATTATATACACTCAGATAGTTTTTGAATGCTGTCAATTGCTCTAAAGGAGTATTCCATGTTGCATCCGTTTTGATAAGATCCAATCCGTGACCGTCATACAATATTCGCAGATCCTTAGCGGTCTCGGCATATCCCCATGCTAAAAGGATCGAATACTCAACTGCTTCTGCCAATGCAGGAATACCTATAGCTGCCGTGGCAGCGATCGCTAATGCCTCAACCTCTTCCTTTTTTGCAGAGTTCGATAACAGGTATGTCATATTTACCACATAACGGATCATGAAGATCTTTTCAGCTATCTTCTCCATGTTTTCCATATCCGATCCATTTCCTTCTATCAGATATTCAACCTCATATGACAATGCCGAATCAGGTTTTTCATGCTTGTAGTAGCCGCACTTATCATAAATGTAATCGATCATAAGCAGCTTAAAATCGAGTCCTTGCGGTGCCTCCTGCCATTCTCTGAGTCCCGCCCCTTCCATGTAGGATCTGTGGCTGATCAATGAGTTTACATCCGTTTCCCTGAAAGGATAGGTACTTGTTTCTCCCAACGCATAATAGAGAACATTACTCTCACTCAGATCTTCTACGGACTCCGCCGGATTGCTTAAACTGAACGGTTTCTGATCTTTCGGAAGTTTACTGTTGTAGTCATCAACTATGGCATTTGCCGTTTCCTGAGCAGAGATTCTGCTTGAATGATAACCCTCATATTCATCCAAAAGACTGATCAGATCGCTGTTATCATTTCGAAACGCCGGAATATAACCAAGACCGTATTTGACTTTCATATACCGATCGATCTGATAATCCAAAACAGTCCCCCTTCCGTCAGTTGCATAACTGACATCTTCAAGAGCGGCATTGTCTGCATGACACGCTGTAAGATCTTTACCGACGATCGTTTTCTTTACACCGTCAAAATTCAGATTCATATAATGAAGCAAGTGGGATCTTACTGCTTCTTCACTTCCTTTACCGCTCCCATAGGAGCTGTCAATAAACAACAAACCGTATTGTCCTAACAGCTCTCTATGGTACTCGGCAAATATACTCTCCAACCCGATGTCGGTCACACATTCCGTATGGAATCTGATAGTCTGTGTGCGGGCAGCAGACAGCATCGTTGTGATAAGAGATATCATTATTCCCAAAGTAAGGGCCAGATATACAGTTATGTATCCGCTGTATCTCTCTTTCTTCATACATTGTTTCCTAAATGCTGTTTGCCGTACTGGTGATCTTAGAGAAGATCGTGTTGACTAAGGATGTTAACTGTGATTTGAAGATAATGACTAACGAAATGAGTACAACTATAATGAGGATTATCTCCACTGTTCCCATACCTCTTTCATCTGCCCAAAAGTTCTTAAATTTTCTGATTCTGTTCATAAGCATTCTCCTTTCCTGCCTACATTCCGCCAAATGACAGATATGCAGGTATCATGATTATTATCATTACCACACTTAGCATGAGCATCATCGGAAGCATGAGTTTTGTCTGAGCTTCCTCACCCATTTTTCTTGCTGCGGCCTTACGCTCTTCGAATGCGATCCTAACTTCGTTGTCCATTGCTTCTATCAATCCGTCCGTACCTTTACGAAGATTCTGGATCAGCATTGATGCCAGTTTTTTGTAACAGATAACGCCACACCTGTTACCAAAAAATTCATAACACGCCGCTTCATTCATCCCGTCTCCAAGTTTCCTGACACATAACAACAATTCTTCATATACATATTTTGTAGGTCCTCCTTTCTCCTTGTTTTTCCTGTAATCTCCGGCCATTCTCTCCATTGCCTTACGAATGGTAGACCCGGAACTGAGCAGGATCTGCAGTTTGCTGACAAATTCCGCATATTCTATGACCAGTATTTTGTTTCTCTCTTCATATCTGTTCCTAAGATCCCTGTCCGTTCCGAACCAGATACCCAACAGCAGGCAGCCTCCAAGTATGATGATGATCGGGATCACGGGCTCATTTACTTCTTTCCAATCGATCTTTTTTCCGTCTATGCTATCCGGCAACCTGTAATAAACATCTGATGCGCTTTTTTCGTTTTCTGCTTTTAGTGCATCGTTCAGCAGTTTTTCTTTTAATTCATCGCCTTCCGGAACAAGCGGATATACTACGATTTTGATATCATATGTCCTCTCTGTATCCCGATATGTCATGATCACTTTTAAGTCTATGGGAACTCCGCATTTATCTGCATCTTCGTTACTGACATTCCCCCCGGCATCAACCGTAAGATAGTCTGAACTCTCCCATCTTAGGGAAAAAGGATAGCCTTCAACTGCCGTCGGCAGATCAAGATCTCCGTCTATATGATCAAGACTCTCATTATCTGCAAGGATCATATCCCACAGTCTGTGATACAGTTCATCCATCAAAGTAAAACATTCATCCTCTGTCAGCCTTCTTTCATTTACCCCGATGCATATGTCATCAAATTCATACTCTTCTGATTCAGCGCGAAGTGTCACCGAGTAATCTCCCTGTCCGACTTCACGTCTTTGTAACGACCGGTCTTTTGTTAACGCAGTATTGGTAGCATTGCTGACTATTATCGTTATAATGACTGCGATCATTGCAATAACAGTTATTAAAATATTGCCTATCTTCTTCCTGTAATACTCATATATCAGTTGTTTGACCGGTTTGCCCGGTGACAATAAAGACAGTCTTTTCTCACAATCTGGTGGAAAAGGGTTGTCACCTCCTTTTTGCATGATACTTATATATGCGTTCAACAATCGATCTGCTGTTTTTACAATAAGTCTATTCATGATCACCTCTATATCCTTATGTCGATCATCCTGTCGGACAGATATATGGAAAGCAGATATATCGCCAAAGTAACAGTCATTACAAGATTTCCGAAAATGTTATGGTACAGCACCGAAAAAAAATTCTTATTCGTCAGCTCAACATAGAAAATGATCATAAACGGAATTATATTCATTATCTTCTGTTCAAATCTTCTGGCACTCACCATGGTGTCTATCTCCTGCATCACACCTGTCTTTTCTTCGATAACTCTCACGTAAGCGCTCATATTTGCTGATATGTTGCCGCCGGATCTCTTACCTACACTTAATATACCGGCGAATCCGTCTATCTCTTCGATCCCTGTTTTGGCGGCAAAATTTCTGACCAGTTCTGTGATCTCGCAGTTGTTTTCTATCCCGTTTTTTATGATATTCAACTCTTTTACGATCGTTGATTCCTGTCCGAATAATTGCTTCATATCTTTATCGGCCTCAATAAAAGCATTTTCTATTGAATATCCTGCTTGTATCGATCCGTTTACGGAATTGAGCATTTCCTTAAACTGCAGAAGAAGCGCTTTGTCTTTCTTTTCCTTTATCTCTTTGCTTTTATAATTCAAATAAAAATACAACAACGGTAACATACACACGGAAATGATCAAGGATCTGTAAAAGAAATATCCGAACAACGCTATTATCCCAATGCCCTTTATAATTTCCGTTATCAATTCAGTCCGACTCATTACTGATATGAATTCCGGCATTTTTAAGCTTCTCTTCATTCTTAAGCCTCCCCGTCTTTTGCAGCCTTCCTGCCACCCTTTCTTTGGTGGAATCCTCAGTTTCCATGAATGTAAATAAAGGATTGACATCTATCTCTCCATCAGCGCTGTTCCTTAGTTCTGCTATCTCCAGAACTCTTCTCGATCTGTCCCTCATCCTTCCCAGGTGAACAATGATATCGACACCGCTTCCTATTTGCCTTCTGATCGCATGTATCGGCAATTCCACCGCCATAAGTATCATGGTTTCAAGCCTCGATATCGTGTCTTTTGCACTGTTGGCATGAACCGTAGACATGCTTCCGTCATGACCGCAGTTCATTGCCGAACAGACCATATCCATAGCTTCGCCACCTCTTACTTCTCCTACGATTATTCGATTCGGTCTCA
Organism: uncultured Lachnospiraceae bacterium; assembly: GCA_946535225.1. Classification (GTDB taxonomy): domain Bacteria; phylum Bacillota; class Clostridia; order Lachnospirales; family Lachnospiraceae; genus Colinaster. Next base: position 6,347 of record CAMNDJ010000028.1, on the reverse strand, counting down.
TCCTTAAACTGGTTCTGATAAGATCCCTGATAGTGATCGGATTATTCCCCTCTATATTGCTGTTCTTTGTCTCCATCCGAACAAGGTTGTCTATTCCCTGGATCTGCAGTTCCGCGCTGTCTTCGATGGTTATGATCCTTTCATCAGACGGGATGAATGCAGACAGTGCATTTAGAAAAGTGGTCTTACCGGATCCGGTTCCTCCACTGACGATTATGTTGTAACCCGAAACGACCAGGTCTTTTAAAAATGCCGAAACTTCTTCAGTCAGACTTCCTATCCTTATCAGATCTTCCATTAAAAAGGGCTTGGCCGGGAATCTTCTTATCGTAAGTATCGGCCCGTTGATAGCTACAGGGTTCAGAACCACATTTACTCTCGAACCATCCATTAACCTGGCATCCACGATCGGTGAAGAATCATTTACTACTCTGTTGCATTTGGCAACGATCTGATCGATCACATTTCTGAGACTGTCCTCCGATTCAAATCCCTGAGGGATCCTTTCCAGTTTTCCTTTTCTCTCTATGAAGATATTATCCGGTCCGTTTACCATGATCTCCGTTATTCCGGGATCCTCCAAAAGATCCTGCAGGATATCCAGTTTTCTCATGGAATGATATATCTGCTTGCCTAATTCCAATCTGTTTTTTATCGGTATATGGAATCTGGAATTCAGTTCCTTGATCTCTTCACCGATCATTTCCTTCAGTTCCTCATCGGAAACATCTTCTTTGAATTCCAGTTTCTCTATCAGACTGTTCTTGATGTCTGCTGCAAGCTCCTCTTCCGTAAACATTTAAGCTACTATCTCCTTAACAACCTCTCTTGCATATTCCAGCAATCCATCGCTCACTCCCTTTATCGATCTCTTATGCGAAAGATTATCTTCCGGAATGCTTATGTAATCTGTATTCATCTTTATGTTCTCGATCGTCTCTATCTCCTTCATGAAGCTGTTTAACCTTTTTCTGTTGTTTTCCTCATCGGTAACCGTAACGATCAGTTTAGAACACAACGCTATCATTTCCGTAAGTCCCTGTATTGCCTTTGACAGATCCAAAATCACAAAATCATAATCCGTATGGTCTTCTATATGCCTCAAAAAGCTCTTCCATTCATCAAATGTTATGCTTATCAGATCATTGTGTCTGTCCATAGGAGGCATGATATCCAGACTCCCCAAACTTCCCGATGCGCCACCTATAAGAGTTGCTATATCTTTGGAATCATTGTTCACCGAGTACAGAAGATCCGAAAGATCACCGGACCATGGAATATTCACATTCTCTTCAGAAATACTTCCGTAGCAATCCATGCTTATAAAAAGAGTTCTGTGATCTCTTGAAAGCAGTTGTCCGACTGCCAGCCCCAGACCTGTCTGTCCGCTTCTTCCGATCGGACTGAACAATCCAATGATCTTCATCTGACTCTTTCTGCTTATCAGATTCTTCAGATCATCTCTGGAAGATGCATACAAAAGGATCTCTTTGATCATTCCGTCTACACTCTGATACTTGTAGATCATGTCCTTAAAACCTTCTCTTTTAAGACTGTTTCCGGAAAGATATATCGTATCTGTTCCCGGGACATATGCTCTAAATTCTTCCGCCACATCCTCATCCACAAGAAAAAGATCAATATTCATGGATGTCTTTTTATTTACTATCTCATCTAACGAATCCGGTACCCGGACTTCAAACGGAAACCCGGGCTTGTTATTGATATATCCGGCTATTTTATATGCATATTGTTTATCTTTGTCACATATCACCAATGTATGCTTCATTCGATTCCTCCTTATCGGGAAAGGTTTATCACCCCGAGATTATTAAGAATAATACTGATCATTATTCCAATGGCCATTGGCACGGCCATTGGAATACGATCCGGATCAGACAGCGGCATCTCTGTTTGGAAGATGATTCGATTTAGATATTTGAATTTCAGAAAAATCCAGATCTGTTTCAATCGCTTTCTTTTTGAAGGGAGAAGAAATGATCTTCCGAGAGCCAGAACTGCCGCCACACAGAAAATTATCAAATATATGAGCAGGATCTTATCTCCGGGATAATACAAGGGTATCGCTGAATACAATTTCACATCGCCTGCCCCTATTTGGCCGGTCAGGTATATCACGTAAAAAGCGATCAGGATCATAAGACAATACGCCAAGGCAGTAAGGGTATGCAAAACTCCTTTGCTTATTAATGTCCTGACCATACCTAACAGATAGATGCATAAAACTATGCTGTTCGGAATGATCCTCCTGCGGATATCAGAGATCGAAGCTGCCATACACAAAACAAAAAGCCCTATGATAGCTATCACCTCTTGATCATTATTCAGATTTAAGTGGAATTCAGCGGGTGGATGGCCCGCCATACTTAAGATACATAGCAGACGTCAGATATCTGCTACTTGCCGCAAGTGGTGTCCTATGTCACCTGCGTGTGTCTTGAGTGTAAACCGAATGATAAACCATGCCTTGACGTTTGTCCAGTACTTTTTATGAATTTTTACACGCTTTGTGAATAATCAACAAAATTGACCCTTCAAATTTCGTGAAAAACTCACAAATGATTCTAACTTATGATAAAATATAGGAATGAATTACATTATTTTCGATCTGGAATGGAATCAGGCCTCTCACGGAGAGGAAGACAGAATAGACAAACTGCCTTTTGAGATAGTTGAGATAGGGGCAGTCAAGCTCAATGAGAACCGTGATATGATCGGTGAGTTCTCCAAGCTGATCAAGCCGCAGGTATATCATGAGATGCATTTTATCACAAGCCGTCTCGTTCATCTGCAGATGAATGAACTTGAGAAGGGTGATACTTTCCCGGTGATAATGAAAGAATTTCTCGAATGGTGCGGCAAGGACTGTCTGTTCTGTACCTGGGGTGCGTTGGATCTTTTGGAGCTTCAGCGTAATATGGCTTACTATGATATGGAACCGCTCTCTGACAGACCGATCAAATTCTACGATATCCAGAAGCTGTTCAGCTTGGCATACGAAGACGGCAAGAGCCGCAAGGCGCTCGAAGATGCCATCGATATGATGAACATCCGCAAGGATATTCCCTTCCACCGTGCATTCTCCGATGCTTATTACACAGCCAAGATATTCGACAAGATAGAAGATCCGGATGTTTTGGAGAAGTTTTCATTTGATACTTTCAATGTTCCTCAGAATAAGGAACAGGAAGTGCACATCGTCTTCAATAACTACGACAAATATATCAGCCGTCTGCACGATAACCGCAAGGATCTGATGAATGACAAGAGTATCACCCAGACTGTCTGTTACAAATGTGACCGTCCCACCAAGAAGAAGATCGGATGGTTTTCTTCCAACGGCAAACACTATTATGCGGTTTCAAGCTGTTTCAGACACGGACTCATGAAGAGCAAGATCAGAGTCAGAAAGGCAGAGAACGGCGGAGTCTTTGCCATCAAGACCGATAAGTTCATAACCAAAGAAGACATGAAAAGGCTTATGGACAAACGGGATGAGATAATGGCCCAGAAACAGGCAAAAAAAGAAGGGGCTACAAAAACCCCTTCCAATTAAGGCTCTTGGTTCCAAGAGCTTTTTTCTTTTTGATCAGTCTCTTACGCCTTCTTCCACGCAGTTTTCCGAAGATCAATGCCCTGAGACCAAACAAAACAGCAAGTCCCAATGCTATCATGATAACGATATTGATTATCTTCTTTATGTTGATTATCAGGACATTCTCTTCATCTTTTTGTTCAATCTCATTTTCCGTCTTGGAACTGAAATCAAAGGTCGGATGCTCATCCGTAGCCGCTTCGATCCGTCCGCTCCCGACATAGACATCATTAAAGTAATAATCGACTTTGGCGATCTCCCCTTCTTTAAGCCCGTCATAATCAATAGATGACTCAGTCTCTTCGAATTTTGCGTCCGCAGGTATCACGATATAATCAGATTTGTTCATCTGAAGTATAGCCTTGCTGCTGCCGAATATATCCATTCCGGTATTAAAGAAATTAAGGCTTTGTATCACATATGTTTTGTCATTTTCAGAGACGTTCATCGCTCTGAAATTGTTAAACCCGTATTCGAACAGTTCTATAGTATCGGTAAACTGCGCCGGCGTCTCCTCTTTCATTATGACGCATACAAGACGCATACCATTGTGTTCGGCACAGCTTACAAGCGTCTGCCTGGCCGCTTCGGTGTATCCCGTCTTGGTTCCCACGAGATATTCGTAGGCATATTCCTTGCCCGGATGAAGCTTGCTCTTGGCATATACTATCATGTCATCCTTGGGCTGAGTGGCAGTCTGCGGCACATGATAAGACACTGTCGACGCCATTTTTGTCAGCAATTCATTGGAATAAAAAGCCTGCGCGATCAGGGCCATATCATAGGCCGACGTATAATGCTCCGGATCGTGGATTCCGTTCGGCGTGACAAAATGAGTATTCTTACACCCGAGCGATGCCGCCTTCTCATTCATCAGATCCGCAAAACCGCTTATATTTCCCGGTCCGCTTATATGCTCAGCTATGGCATAAGCCACTTCATTGGCAGATCCCACTAACAGTCCGTACAGACATTGTTCCATGGTAATGGAATTGCCGGGATTGATACCCATATTGGCATCCTCACGCCAGTTGATGGAATCGATCGCCGCCTGAGAGAATGTGACTTCTTCATCCATATCACAATTATCCATTGCCACAAGTGCCGTCAGCATCTTGGTGATGGATGCGGGATACAGCCTCTCATCCGCATTCTTTGAATACAGGATCGTTCCTGTATGTACCTCCATCAATACAGCGCCTTCTGCTCCGATCTTGGGACCGGCCGGCCAGTCCTTATATTCATCGGTCTGTATCGGCTCACTCTTACGTTCCTCTGCAAGCGCCAGATAATCGCTGTTCTCCGTTTCTTCCTGATCCGGCGCTGCTGTTACCGGGATCGACATAAACACCTGCATCGCCAGAATACAGCTTATGGCAAAGGCAACTGCACCTGCTCTCTTCCTGTATGCAGTTATTGATCTATTCCTGCGAACCATCAGATCTCTCACACTTTCACTTCTCCGGCTAATACTTTCTTATAGTCCGCCAGATTCTTTTCTAAGAGTGTTGGAGTGTCAAGACCGTAAGGGCACTTACTCTTACATGAATTGCAATGAAGGCAGTTCTTAATCTGTGCCATATTGTTCTGCCAGGTTTCATTAAGCCAGGCTGATGACGGTGCACGGCGAAGCATCAGTGACATACGGGCGCAGTTATTGATCTCTATACCTACGGGACAGGGCATGCAATAGCCGCATCCTCGGCAGAATTCACCTGACAACTCCGTCACTTCCTTATCAATGAACGCCTGTATATCATCCGTCATTACGGGTGGATTATCCATATAAGACAGCCATTCATCAAGCTCCGACTCTTTCTGTATTCCCCAGATGGGCAGTACGTTATCATACTGCGCTATATATGCAAAAGCTGCCTTTGAATCCGTGATGAGTCCCCCGGAGAGGGCTTTCATTGCGATAAATCCCATGTCAGTCGCCCTGCATTTTTCCACAAGTGCTATATCCTTGGCATCCGCAAGATATGAGAACGGGAACTGGAGCGTCTCATAGAGTCCGCTGTCCACTGCTTCATTCGCCACGGCAAGTCTGTGATTGGTGATTCCGATATGACGGACCTTGCCCTCTTCCTTAGCTTTAAGCATAGCATCATATATCCCGCTCTCGTCACCGGGACGCGGACAAAATGCCGGGTTATGGAACTGATAAATATCGATATAATCTGTCTTAAGTTCGCGAAGAGAGGTCTCCAGGTCTTTATTAAAGCCTTCTGCCGTAGTGGCACCGGTCTTGGTCGCGATGAAGATCTTATCCCTCATACCTTCAAAAGCCAGTCCCAGTTTGTGCTCGCTGTCGCTGTAATATCTGGCTGTATCGAAATATGTCATTCCGCCTTCATAAGCCGAGCGCAGGATCTTTACAGCCTCTTCGTCAGACACTCTCTGTATGGGCAACGCCCCGAACGCATTCTGAGGAGTCTCGATTCCTGTTTTACCCAGAATTATTCTTTTCATGTTTTCTTCCTTTTCTTTGTCATTATTTGCAAAAAAAGTGCTATACTGTTGTATATATATTATAAGAAATCAGAATTGTCACGTCTATATGTTTTGTTTTCTTTGTTCAGGGGAGTATGAACATGAAACGAGCTCTAAGACATCAATGGCGGATAGGATCGCCATTATCGGGTAACTCAGTTAAGGTCTAATGTATAAAGGAGATTTTATGGGATTAGTCAGAACAAATGATAACTGTATCGGATGTAACAAATGTATC
>CAMNDJ010000027.1 GCA_946535225.1 uncultured Lachnospiraceae bacterium | reverse complement strand
TAGCCATAAAGCTTTATACGCTTACAACTATATATATTTCTTCCCATAGTTTAACGAATCAGTTGCAAGCGCCAATAACTAAATCTTAAGTAAACAGCCTTATCCGCTTGCAACTATTCGTTAAACTATGCTTTTGCGAATAGTTAAATCCCTCCATCAACCCCTCACCCCGACTTCTTCTCAAAGTATTCCGTGAGCTGTTTGATCGGGATCGGCTTACTGTATTTGTATCCCTGCAAGTATTGAGCCGACATATCTTTGCATTTTAGTATTTATAAAGCACGTGTGTCAATAGTACCACACGTGCTTATATAACCGTTAAAACACAGATCCGGGATCAGACTGATCATCTATGCTCTTGCTGTATCCACTCCTTCGGCATCACAATTAGATGCATGGAATCTCTTTAATGTTTCCGCATCACAATCGGCTGCATGTTCTGCCTTAAGCTCAAACATCGCGCTCATACGTCTCTTTGCGGCTTTCTCTTCTCTTAACTGACCGGCCAGCCAATCATGCTCTCTGTCATCCATGAGTCTGCTGACGGGCGCTTCTTTACGCATCGCACCGGAATGAGAAAAAGAATTCTTGAACACTTCTGCCGGTGAAGCATCAGATCTTGAAGTGACTACGGGCCTTGCTGCAGACGTGGCAGTCTCGGCCTTAGATACGACAGGTTCGATCGTTCTAAGGTCATTAACGGAGGTTTGGCTCCGGGTAGAATTGCCGTTTGCAGCCATTGCTCCTTTGTTTATTGCTTCCATTGCCGCGTTATGTGCAGGTGATCTGTGATCAGGGTTGCTCATAAGGCCCTTTACCCCGTTTTTCTTTATCACCTTACCGATGATATAAGCAAAAACACCGATATATATGATCCCGAATAAAGCTCCCATATCTACTCCCTCTTAAGCTTGTCTTTATAAAACTTATATGATTCCTCAGTCATCGGATCAAGTGTCTTGGCGGATGACTTAAGATGTTTCATAGTGTTCTCATATATATGATATATCGCTTTGTCGAGATTGTCGAATGCTTCTTTACGGATGATCATAAGATCGGGATCATGCGTCCTGTTAGGCTCGATATAATCAGCGGTAAAAACGACAGCCTCTAAGGTACTCATATCCGGATGTCCCGTAGTATGCCAGCGGATGGCCGAACCGATCTCGGGATCTGTAACGTCGTATTTGACCGCGGCAAGATGCTCACCCACCTTGGAATGAAGCAATGCGGGATTCTCTCTCTCTACATTCGACATTTCAATGCCGTTTGACTCACAATGATCGATGAATTCCTTATTTGACATGTATTTCGCACAGTCATGCAACAGTCCTGCCATAAAGGCTTTTTCATGGTCGATTCCTTCGCTCATAGCCAGACACGCTGCTGTATGGGCAACTCCTACCGTATGTGCAAAACGTTTGGCATCCAGAGTCTTATTGAGTTCTTTTATTATCTCTTTTTTGTCCATTATCAGACGATCTCCTAAACATCGATCAGCTTTCCGTCATGCCAGATATGTTCAAGGTCATAGAATTCCCTGCTCGCATCATCGAATATATGGACGATGATGTCACCGAAGTCGATCAATACCCAGTTGGCGGCATCATATCCTTCAACATGATCGTAATGAACACCGACCTTATGCATATCTTCTTCGAGATAATCACAAAGAGCGTGAACATGGTTTTGATTTAAGCCTGAGGCTATAACGAAATAGTCGGCCATTATTGATATACCGGATATATCTATGAGTTTGATGTTATTGCCCTTGTGTTCATCCAGACTCTTATATATTTGCTTTAGTACTTCCATACAGATCATTCCTCATTATATAATCAAGTGTCTTCTCGGGGAGCATATATTTTACGCTCTTTCCAAGACGGATACGTTCTCTTATATCTGTAGATGAGATCCCGATATGCGGCATTCGAAGAATATTGATATCGGCATTGAATTTAGCCTTAAGTTCATCAGCTTTGACTTCAAGATCGGCCATATTCTTGTCGTCTCTTACGGCTGCGAGTATGCCTGCCAAAGACATTATCACATCGGGCTTCTTCCACTGCTCTATCTGAAAAAGCGTATCGGCTCCCAGTATCAGATAGTATTTATTGTTCGGATTATCCCTTTTTAACAGTTGCAGAGTCTCATAGGTATAAGTATTGCCTTCTCTGTCCGTTTCGATCGTTGAGAGGGCAAAATCAGGGTTATCCTCAATTGCATTTCCGGTCATAGAGATACGGACTTTCTTATCTAATACCTCCTCTTCGCTCTTAAAATACGGTTTGCCGGTCGGAATAAAAAGGATCTCGTCCAGTTCATATTCTTCCAGTGCGCGTTCGGCCAGTATAAGATGTCCGATATGTATGGGATTAAAGGTCCCGCCTAAGATTCCTATTCTCTTTTCTTTGTTCATAACGGTAATTTGATCTTCGGATCATCCTTGAATGGTTTATACAATACGATCTTGCGTCCTATCACCTGAACGACCTGTGATCCGGTACGTCCCGCGATAGCTTCGGCTATTCCCTTAGGATCATCCAGACAGTTCTTAAGAACGGAGAGTTTGATGAGTTCCCTTGTGTTAAATGCCTCGCTTACGGCATTAACGTATTCGGGAGTAACACTCTCCTTTCCTACCTGGAATACAGGATCTATGTTCATTGCAAGCCCTTTTAAGTATGCGCGCTGTTTGCTGGTCATCATCTTTTCCTTTACTTATAGAAATCAAATTTCAGTCCGTACATTCTGACTGTATCGCCTTCTTCGCAGCCCAGTGATTCGAGTTTTTCGACGATATCATTTTCTTTGATGAACTTCTGGAAGAATAAGAAACCCTTCTCACTCTCGAGATTGGTATAACCAAGCATCTTCTCGATACGGGGGCCTTCAACCACATATTCATCTTCTTCTGCATCATATATAACCGTAAATGGTTCGCTTATTGAAGAAGAGATCTTTAAAGGATCGTATTCCTGTGCAAATATGACGGGTTTGTCATCCAATCTGTTAAGCATCTCTCTGACCTTGTACAATATCTCCTTAACTCCTTCGCCGGTCAGTGCGCTCATCGGATATACTTCATATCCGAGTGGAGAGAATTCGTCTTTAAGACGTTTTAACACTTCGTCGCGGGTAGGTTCCATACCCTCATATATCATATCAAGCTTATTGGCCGCAATTATCTGGGGTCTCCTCACAAGATCCTCATTATACAGAGCCAGTTCTTTATTGATAGCCTTAATGTCTTCAACAGGATCTCTTCCTTCGCTTCCGGCTGCATCTACTATATGTATTATAACCTTTGTTCTTTCTATATGTCTAAGGAATTCATGCCCGAGTCCCACGCCGTCAGCGGCACCTTCTATAAGTCCCGGGATATCAGCCACAACAAATCCCGGTGCATCCTTAAGATCTACTACTCCAAGGTGCGGGCTTAAGGTCGTAAAATGATAATTGGCGATCTCCGGTCTTGCGTTGGATATCTTGGTAAGGAATGTGCTCTTGCCTACATTCGGAAATCCGACAAGCCCGACATCGGCGATCACTTTAAGCTCAAGCTTAAGTGTTAGCTCCTTAGCTTCTTCACCGGGCTGAGCATACTTAGGAGCCTGCATCGTAGATGTGGCATAATGCTGATTGCCGTTTCCACCCTTGCCGCCTTTGAGAAGCAGAAACTCCTCGGTATCTCCTGACATGTCGACTATCACCTTGTCAGTTTCTGCCTCTTTTACAACAGTACCCCTCGGGACCTTAAGAACGATATCATTACCGTTCTTGCCCCGGCAGTTCTTCTTACGACCTTCTTCGCCGTCTTCTGCCTTGTATTTGCGGACATGACGATAATCGGCAAGTGTATTGACACCTTCGTCTACCTTAAGGTATACACTCCCTCCGTTTCCGCCGTCTCCACCGTCGGGGCCGCCGTTAGGCACATATTTCTCTCTTCTGAAAGATACATGACCGTCGCCGCCTTTGCCGCTTCGCACATATATCGTAGCTCTGTCTGCGAACATATTTCACTCCGTGATAAAACAAAAGCTCCGAACAATAAGTCCGGAGCTTGATGTGTACATTCATAACTGAACGCCTTGGGCAAAGCACAAAGCGTAGGTTAAAAATGTGAGCACTCACATTTTTAACTATTCCTCAACAGGATATACAGAAGCCTGCTTCTTATCTCTGCCAAGTCTCTCGAATCTGAGCACTCCGTCAACAAGTGCATACAATGTATCATCGCCGCCGCGACCTACATTTGTTCCGGGATGTATCTTGGTTCCGCGCTGTCTGTACAGAATGTTGCCGGCCTTAACGAACTGGCCGTCTGCTCTCTTGGCACCAAGTCTCTTGGCCTCAGAATCACGGCCGTTCTTGGTAGAGCCCACACCCTTTTTATGAGCGAAGAACTGAAGGTTCAACTTAAGCATTGGATCACACCTCCTCGATCTTAACCTTTAAGTATCCTGCACCGTACTGTGCTGCGATACTCTCTAATCCTAGTTTCATGCTGTCTATCAAAAGCGTTGCTTCCTTAGACGGCTTACCCATGAAATAGCACTGCATCATACCCTTGCTCTCGTCAGTTGTTACACTGATCTTGTCTTCAAGAAAATGATCTATGCTATTGATGGTGTTGATGGTGAGGATCGATATGGCCGAGCAGACGATATCTTCGCCCTCTTCGGCAAATCCCGAATGTCCGTTACACTCGAAACCTCTGTATTCACCATCATGTTTTACGATCTCGATCTCAGTCATGACTTATACTGTGATCTTGTCGATCTTGACTTCTGTATAGAGCTGTCTGTGGCCGTTCTTCTTGTGGTAACCGGATTTTCTCTTATACTTGTATACGATCACCTTCTTGCCCTTGCCCTGCTCTGTCACGGTACCCGTAACCTTAGCACCGGCAACGTCTGCACCGACCTTAAGGTCTGCATCCTTAACAGCTACAACCTTATCAAAAGTAACAGTAGAATCAACATCGGCGTCCAACTTCTCTACACGGATAACGTCGCCTTCGCTGACCTTGTACTGCTTACCGCCTGTTGCTATTATTGCGTACATGAGGTTTACCTCCTTCTTCTAATCTCGCTAACTGTGGCGGCATCCTATGCATTTTCATGCAAAAACGGACGCACTTATAGCCTCGTTATGCGGCACACTTTGATATACTAACACGAACTGTAAGTATCGTCAAGTATTAAATCATTCATCCGTATTAAAATCCGGTTTCTGCATAAAATGCATCGTCCACAGACCTATGATACCGACTGATATAACATAGGGGACCCAGAATTCCCATTTATACTTCTAAGAGTTCTTCGTTTATCTTAAGTCCTAAGCTTAAACATATGGTTCTAAGATCGGTGTCGGTGATCGTCTGCAGTATGGGCCTGCCGGTTTTCAGGATATCAAGATATATTGAAGCGCTCTTTTCTATCGTATGAGCTTTTCCGAATGCATCATCAAAGCTTAAGCCCGTTACATAGAGCCCGTGATGTGCCCATATTACGGCCTGTCTTGCGCTCATCTTCTCACATGTTGCATTTGCGAGTTCCCTAGAACCGGGACAAAGCCACGGGACCACTCCGACTCCGTCGGGTATGACCATCACGCACTCCGTCATCGAACGCCACAATGCATTAGAGAAGATCTTGTCATTAAGATCAAGTATGTATGTAAGTGCGATGACCGCAGGCGGATGAAGATGATACATCACCCGGTCATGCCCGCCGCTCACACACTTTCTGACACTGTGACTTAACAGATGCGCGGAAAACTCAGAAGTGGGGCGTCTGCCTTCAAGCCCCCATATGATCTTATATGCATCGCCGGTATCATTGAGCTGTACGATCCCCAAAGTACCTTCAACATCAAGTCCTGCATTTCGCATAAGAGAACCTGATGCCGTTACGATGAAATATTCGTTGGAAAGCCCGGTGATCTCGCACCCTAAGCTCATCCAGTCGCCATCGTTTTTAAGATCTAAGTATTCACTGCATTTTTTGATTTCTTCCGGTGCCATCCTGTATGATGCATTGCCTCCGTTGGCTTCGTTAAAACCAAGCCTGTATCCGTCATCACACATTCTGACAAATTCTTCTATGATCTTCGGGTACATTTGTTTCCTCTCATATATCAGACTCACCGGCACGATCGATTACGGTATATCGGTTATTTACGGGATCAGGTCATTACCTCTCCCGCTCTCTATTCGCTTAACATAGGTCTGTGGATCATCGACCATATGACCCAACACCATGAACGCGTTCATTACGATAGTCTCTTTGTTACATGTTGTCGGATTCTTGCCGATCTCACGGATAAGATTATATTTGTCCATCTGCCATACATACAGATCAGACAATGCATATCCGGCGACTTTCATTTCGTCTTTGAAAGTATGATGTTCTGCATAATATACGAACTCTTCATACAGTTCGGGTTTATCAAGCATCATCCCCCACAGTTCATCGGCCCATTCCTCCGAGAGCCCGGCATATTCGCATATATCCAGAAGAAAGCCCAGAGCCTTGACTTTCCTGGCATCATACAAGATCCCCATATCGATCACTTCCGTACTTTTTTAATATTCATATCAGTTTTTATTGTATCACATTGCCGCCGATACGGCACTTATATTTGCGTTTTGCTTGCAAAAAGAACAGATGTTTGGTATCATGTCGGTATGAAAGATACTGTCGTACGGGGCGAACACTCCACAGTCAACAATCGCATATATGCGGCGATCGATCTTAAGTCCTTCTATGCATCCGTTGAGTGTAAGGAACGAGATCTTGATCCGCTTACGACCAATCTCGTTGTAGCGGATGCTTCAAGGACCGATAAGACGATATGTCTGGCAGTCACTCCTGCTCTTAAGGCTTACGGAATACCCGGCCGTATCAGGCTTTTTGAAGTAAAGCAGGCCATTGAGCACATCAATGCAGCCAGACTTAAGGATGCTCCGGGGCATAAGTTCGCAGGCTCCTCTTATGATGCGGATATGTTAAGGGCCGATCCTTCCCTTGAACTTGGATTCATAATCGCAACACCCAGAATGGCCAGGTACATGCAGTACAGCACTGATATATACAGGATATATCTGCGATATTTCGCTCCTGAGGACATACATGTATACTCGTGTGATGAAGTGTTCATCGATATGACCGATTATATGCAGATATACTCTCTTTCACCGCGCGATCTGGTGAGTCATGTTATCTCGGATATATATGACAAGACAGGCATAACAGCAACAGGAGGTATCGGGACCAATCTCTATCTTTGCAAGATAGCCATGGATATATGGGCCAAGCATATACCTGCTGATGATAACGGAGTAAGGATCGCTGAGCTTGATGAAGCCGGATACAGACGCAACCTGTGGACTCATACTCCGATAACTGATTTTTGGCGTGTAGGCAACGGTACGGCCGAACGTCTGGAAAGACAAGGGATATTCACTATGGGTGATATCGCCAGGACATCGATCGATGACGAAGAACTGCTGTACAGATTGTTCGGGGTCAATGCAGAGCTTCTTATAGATCACGCATGGGGCTTTGAATCCTGCCTTATGAAGCATATCAAGTCATACAAACCCAAGAGTTCCTCAACCGGTTCCGGACAGGTTCTTATGAGACCATACACACATGATGAGGCCCGTCTTATCGTTCGTGAGATGGCTGATGTGCTCTCTCTCGATCTGGTGGATAAAGGACTTGTTACAGACCAGATCGTTGTTTATATCGGCTACGATAAGGATGCTCTTGCGGATAGCAAGGTTCGTAAGGAGTATAAGGGCATACTTAAGAAAGATTATTACGGAAGGCTTGTACCGGAACCTGCCGGCGGTTCATATAATCTCGGAAGATATACGGCATCCACAAGACTTATTACAGAAGCTGCAGTATCACTCTATGATGAGATCACGGATCCTCTCCTGACAGTTCGAAGAGTTTCGGTTACCGCCAATCACACTGTATTTGAAGATGAGATCCCCGATACCACGCAATATGAACAGCTTGATCTTTTCACGGATTACGAGGCAAGGCAGCGCATTGAAGAAGCCATTGAACAAAAGCTTGATAAGGAGAAGGCACTTCAGAAGGCAACACTTGAACTCAAGAAACGCTTCGGCAAGAATGCCGTACTCAAGGGAAGCGATCTTACTGAGGGTGCCATGACAATAGCTCGAAATGATCAGATCGGAGGACACAAAGCATGAAAGATGACAATTCATATCATCCTGCAGATAATACACTTGATAACGACGATCTCGTTGATCAGGACGGACCATATGACGATATAATAGATCATCCGCGTCATGTTTCTTCTGTTCATCCGCATATGGCTATAGAGGACCGTGCCGCACAGTTTGCTCCGTTTGCGGCACTCGTAGGCTATGATGATGCTGTGGAACAGGCTGCGATAGATGCTTTTGAACAGGTGGTTGCAGAGAATACCAACGAGAAGTTTGAAGATCCGATATAGATGATAAACTGCTTTATCATGATATAGAAACACCCGGCGGATGATATTCTGCCGGATGTTATGATCCTTAAGTCGCTGTTATCTTTTTCTGATCCTGTTAATGATGTTTATCCACCACTTACTTATCTTCGCCAACAGAGTGATAAAGAAACTCTTGACTTTATCACTAAATGGACTGCCGGATGCATCGGTCTTGCCGGGCCTTACAGGATTCAGCTCAACATATCTGCTGCTCTGATATCCGTCAGTCTTGCCGGAACCGATGAATACAAGTTCACCGGATTCATCCACATAAGAGGTCTTCGCGTAGTCAAATGTAGCGATAGACATGCCCTTACGCTTTAGTCTGTTATTGACACGCCGGCGAATGAACGCATAAGCGCAGGCAAAACAAGGTACGCCTATGAGCATTCCGGGGATCCCGAAGAAGCCGCCGAATACGGTGATGGATACGATAATCCAGAAGCTTGATACTCCGATAGAGTTGCCGAGGATAGCCGGTCCTATTATATTGCCGTCGATCTGCTGTAATATCAGTACAAATATTACGAAAACAAGACATTTTCGGGGATCGATCAACAGTATGATGAAGGCACTGGGAACAGCGCCTAAGTAAGGACCGAAGAAAGGAATTATATTGGTAACTCCTACTATCACGCTGACAAGTACGGCAAAAGGGACCTTGAGAATACTCAGTCCGATAAAGCATAGTATTCCGATGATGATCGAATCGACGATCTTGCCTATCAGGAAACCGCCGAAAGTCTTGTCTATGAATCTGAGGTCCACCATCAGATCGTTTGCACGTTCCCTGTCCATGAGGGAATAAATGATCTTCTTGACCATACCGATGTACTTCTCTTTGCCGGATATCAGGTATATCGCGATGATCAGACCGATGACAAGATTAAGCACCGCTCCAACGGCCCCTATAACGCTGACTGACAGTGATTTTAACATATCGGATATACTGGGGAAGATCTTGCCGGTGACGAACTTGGCAACATCTGCAGAATATTCGTCAAAATACGCCACAACCTCTTCATCGTTAAGGATGGGATATTTCTCCGGAAGCGCATTTACGTAGTTGATTATATTGTTATAGTAAGTCGGGAAGTTGCGTACCAACGTCTCTACGGAAGATATCAACTGCGGCAGAACGGAACTGAAGAAGGCGTATATAAGCATTGCGACTATCACGAGCGTGATAAGTATCGAGATCACGCGAAAGCGTTTCTTTTCCTTCTTTCCGACCTTAAGTCCGTGTTTGATATAATTATTCTCCATACATTTGACTTCGAAGAACCTGGCGATGGGATTAAGAAGATATGCAATTACAAGTCCGTCGATTATAGGCGCGAACACCTTGACAAACTTGGACCATCCGCCCTTAAAATCACTGAAATGGAATATAAGATATACAGAGAGACTGGCAAGTATGAGTACTATAAATGCAGTGAGTCCCCATTTAAAATACTTATTCTGATATAACTTAGCCTTACTCTTGCTCTTCTTACTCATGTGATCTCTTCTCCTCTATCACCGACGTATATATCAAACTGCGGGATAAACGTTCAAAACATTAATAGTATATCATAATCGGACGTTCTTGTGGTAGAATAATACAGTGATGTAACAGTTAAAGGAGTATGGCGCGTGAAGCTTCAGAAATTATACAGCTATGCCCGCAGGGCGATCGATGATTACAATATGATAGAGGAAGGCGATAAGATAGCTGTCGGTATATCCGGCGGCAAGGACTCTTTAGCACTGCTCTATGCGCTTCACGGTTTGAGCAAATTCTATCCCAAGCATTTTGAACTTATAGGAATAACAGTCGATCTGGGATTTGACAATATGGATCTGTCAGGCATACAGAAGATATGTGATGAACTTGGGGTTCCCTATTATATCGTCCATACGGATATAGCTCAGATCATTTTTGATGAACGCAAGGAAGATAATCCGTGCTCGCTTTGTGCCAAGATGCGCAAGGGTTCCCTCAATGAAAAACTTAAGGAGCTTGGGTTTAACAAAGTCGCCTATGCTCACCATCGTGATGATGTCGTTGAGACCATGCTGCTCTCTCTTATGTATGAGGGCAGATTTCACTGTTTTGCGCCTGTAACTTACCTGGATCGCATGAAAGTTACCGTCATAAGACCACTTATTTATGTGCACGAAGCCGATATCATCGGTTTTGTCAGGAAATACGACCTTCCGGTCGTAAAAAGCCCCTGTCCGGCTGACGGCAACACCAAGCGGGAATATGCTCACGAACTCTTACAGAGTATGATAAAGGATAATCCCGGCGTAAAGAACCGTATGTTCACGGCAATAGTCGACAGCAATATAAAGGGCTGGGAATGCGCAAATGGTGCGCATTACTGAATCAAGATATGATCTGATATAACGGAGTGATATATGGCAGTTAACAGCAATATGAATTATCACGACAAAGTAAATAAAGCCAATATAGAGAAACTTCGAGAGCTTTTAGATACACTTCCGGCTTTCTGCAAGATGTTCTTCAGAGGCACCAATGATACGATATCATCCCGTACCAAGATCGCATATGCTTATGATCTAAGGGTGTTCTTTGAATATATGATGAAGAACAACAGCTACTGCAGAAAGTTCGATATGCAGGATATTCCGATGACCGTATTGGATAATATAAGCCGAGAAGATATTGAGGAATATCTTGAGTATCTGTCTTTATATAAGAATGACGAAGACGAGGAAGTTTTCAACGAAGAACGCGGAAAAGCGAGAAAACTTGCTTCTCTTCGAAGTTTTTATAATTTTTTCTTCCGTAATGAACTCATAAGCACCAATCCCGCATCACTCGTTCCGATGCCCAAATTGCATGAAAAAGAGATCATAAGACTGGAACCTAATGAAGTTGTAGAACTCTTAGACCAGGTCGAAGCAGGTACCAATCTTTCCAAGAAACAGTTGAGTTATCATTCTAAGACTGCAATAAGAGATACTGCACTACTCACTCTTCTGCTTGGAACGGGATTAAGAGTTTCGGAATGTGTCGGTTTGGATATAAAGGATATAGACTTCGAAAACGGAAGGTTGAAGGTCAGACGCAAGGGCGGATATGAGGATGTTGTATACTTCGGTGATGAGGTAAGAGATGCTTTACTTGCCTACCTTGAGGAGCGCAAGCGCATAATCCCGATGGAAGGACATGAAGAAGCTTTCTTTTTGTCAATGCAGAACAGGCGCATAACTGTAAGAGCTGTTGAGAATCTTGTCAAAAAGTATGCCGATAATGCAACCGGCGGAATGAAGAAGATAACTCCGCATAAACTGAGAAGTACATTCGGCACAAATCTTTATCAGGAAACAGGTGATATATATCTAGTGGCAGATGTATTGGGACATAAGGATGTCAATACGACCCGTAAGCATTACGCAGCAATGAAAGACGAACATAAGAGACGTGCGGCCAAAGCCGTAAAACTAAGAGAAGAATGACATCTGTCATATTGTTGTTCACAGATATTTAAAATGACATCAAACAGTAAAATGCACTGAACATATAATGCTCAGTGCCTTTACTTATATCCTGTTCTGTCTTCTCAATGATATAATCTGAATACTCCGAACACCTTACCTAAAATCTGACAATCATCCACTATTATCGGATCCATGGTATCATTCTCGGGCTGAAGTCTTATATGTCCCTTCTCCTTATAGAAAGTCTTGACTGTAGCAGAATCATCTACCAATGCTACGACAGTATCGCCGTTGCTGGCTGAATTGCAACATTGAACAAATATCTGATCACCGGAGAATATACCGGCATTGATCATCGAATCGCCCTTGACCTTAAGTACGAAACTCGGCTCACCGTTCGGCACCATCTCGGCAGGTACAGGAAAATAATTTGTTATATTCTGTTCGGCTAAAATGGGTTCTCCGGCTGCTACTGTCCCGATAACAGGCAGCGAAGCCATTTCCGTACGAACCATATTGAAACTGTCGTCTATTATCTCTATAGTCCTGGGCTTGGCCGGGTCTCTTCTTATATACCCTCTCTTCTCAAGAGTCTCTAAATGTGAGAAAACGGATGAGGTAGACTTGAGGTTCACAGCTTCGCATATATCTCTGACTGTGGGCGGATAACCTCTCTTAAGTATCTCTTCCTTGATGTAGTCCAATATCTGTTGCTGCTTGGCGGATAATGCCTTATTAGCCATATGGTATACCTCCTAAATAGTCTACAGCGATAATGCTCTGATCTGTGTTTATGATATCACAGGGTTTGACAAAATGCAAACAAATTTTCCAAAAAAATGTTCGAAAAAGTATTGACAAGGGAATAAATGTTCGATATTATGATTATGCGAGGTTCGAACAGATGTTTCGAACACAGTTGTGGCTTTTTTACAGAAAGGTTCGGGTATGATCATGAACAGAGTTCATAGCTTTGAGCACAGAGGCAGGTATGTCAATCACAGAAAGAGACAGATGATATTCAGACGGGTTTGTCTGGTACTGTCCATCATCTTAAGTACATTTGCACTCATAGGTGCTGCCGGTATACTCTCCCATGCTGAAGATAATGATGCCATTCATTATTACAAGTATTATACCAGTATCACGGTCATGCCCGGAGATACCCTTTCTTCCATTGCATCTGACTATGATCTGAATTATCCCGATACATTATCACATGTGGATGAGATCAGATACTGCAATCATCTTGCTGATGATGAGATATACGCAGGTTCAAGCCTCATAGTACCCTACTATTCTACCGAATTTGTTTATTGATCGACACGGACACAGAACCCCTTTCATATTTAGAGCCCTTCATGTGATCACATGAAGGGCTCTTATATATCAAACTTATTTTTCTGCAAGCTCACATATGATATCGGCACAGTTTTCTATGCCCAGTCTCGAAGAATCAAGACATATATCATAGTATCTGGCATCTCCGAAGGTGGTATTCGTATAATAGTCACAGTATTTACGACGCTTCTTGTCTACCGCTTCGATTATATCCCTCATCTTGGATTCGGATGTTCCTGCATACATCTCTTTGGCAAGCATCCTGTCGATTCGGCTCTTCATGCTTCCGCATACGAACACATGAAGCGTATTGTCAAATTCTTTGAGGATCGAATTGGCATTTCGGCCTACTATTATGCATTTACCCTTCTCGCCGAATCTCTTTATAACTTCGGATTGGGCTGCAAATAACTTTTCGTTAAGAGGCTTGTTGTAGAAGTCAAAGAGGCTCTGTGCGAAGCCGAAATTTACAGGAACGGTTTCATCCAGCTTAAGAGCACTCTTGACACTTACCTGTGCCTCGGAAGCAGTCGCAAGTATTATCGCCTTATCCAGATATTCATATCCGAGCCTTTCTTCTACCAGATGTGCTATCGAACTTCCGCCCGCTCCGTATTCTCTGCTTATCGTGATGATTCTCTTCATAAGTCTTACCCTTCAACAATCAATGACATTTATAATACTTTGTTAAGGAAATCTATCGTTCTCTTCTCCTTGGGATGATTGATGACTTCATCGGGAGTTCCCTGTTCAACTATATATCCGCCGTCAACAAATACTATCATGTCGGCAACTTCCCTTGCAAATCCGATCTCATGAGTCACAACTATCATAGTCATACCTGCTTCGGCGAGTTCCTTCATAACATCTAACACTTCGCCTACCATCTCGGGATCAAGTGCAGATGTCGGCTCATCGAATAATATAACATTAGGATTCATGGCAAGCGCTCTTGCAATGGCAACTCTCTGCTTCTGTCCGCCGGATAACTGTGAAGGATAAGCGTCAGCTTTATCAGACAATCCGACTCTTTCAAGTAATGACATGGCCTTATTATGAGCCTCTTCTTTGGTCATTTTCTTTAGTTCAACAGGCGCGAGCATTATATTATCGATAACGTTCTTATTATTGAAAAGATTGAAATGCTGGAATACCATTCCTATATCTTCTCTTGCTTTGTTGATATCTGTATGCTTGTCGGTAATATCAATACCGTCTACGACTATCTTGCCGCTTGTCGACTCTTCGAGTCTGTTGATACAACGAAGAAATGTAGACTTACCGCTTCCGGAAGGCCCTAAAAGCACTACCACTTCACCTTCTTTGATATCAATGCTTATATCCTTCAGCACCTCGAGTTTATCAAAATTTTTCTTGAGGTTCTCTACATGCACCATTATTTTACCGTTTTCCTTGATCACTTCTGCTCCTCCATATATAAAGATAATAGTTCTGATTTCTTATTTAAGATCAATTTGTCGGGCTTAACGTCCCACATTGAGCTTTCGCTCCATTGCATGAGAACCCTTTGACAGTGATACTATAACGACCAGATATACGATCGCGATAACGGCCCATGCCTCAAGCGGTCTGAAGGTATTACCCATGATCGTCTTACCCACATTGGTAAGTTCCGGGAATCCGATGACCGACAGGATCGAAGTATCCTTAAGAGTGATGATATACTGATTGATGATGGACGGTATCATAGTCTTGATGGCCTGTGGTAATACAATGAGTCTCATACTCTGGCCATATGAAAGGCCCAAAGATCTGGATGCTTCCATCTGTCCTCTGTCCACGCTCTGAATACCGGCTCTTATTATTTCTGCCATATATGCGCCACAGTTCATAGAAAGAGCTGCAGTTCCTGCCTGAAGAGCCGAAAGTCTGAAGTCGACCGCACCCATTGCCTTCATACCTGCAGGGACACCGAAGTATATGAAATATGCCAATACTATGAGCGGTACTCCTCGGATTGCGTCAACAAATACCGTTCCGATGAAATTGAGTCCCCTCTTATGAGATACATTAAAAAGCGCAACGACTAAACCGATGATCATCGCAATACACAGAGACAAGAGGCATAAAAGTAATGTCTGTCCGAGTGCTGCCAATATCATCATTCCGTAATTCTGTACTACCTGGATCATCCGTTATCCTCTCTTAATAAAATTCAACTCAATCAGTATACCATAAATACCTGTTTAGTCCAACCTAAAGGCAAACAAAAAAGGCAGGTCAACTATAGACCTGCCTTGATTCTTTAAAGTCAAATCCTATTACTTAAGGTACTTATCAAGTATCTCCTGATATTTGCCGTTAGCCTTGATATTGGCAAGACCCTTGTTGAACATGTCAAGGAGTTCCTGGTTCTTGCTATCCATGATAGCCATTCCGTAAGGAGCACCTTCTGATTCCATACCCTCAGGGATCTTAAGAGCAAGACCGCCTTCCTTTATAGAGCATGCCATGATCGGTGTATCCTCTACACATGCTGCAGAGTTGCCGTTGATGACATCCTGATACATTGTGGGTGAGTCTTCAAATACTGCAACCGTAAAACCATACTGATCCTTGATTGAATTAGCAAAGTCAGCGCCTGCTGTACCGTTCTTGACTGCTACATTTTTGCCTGCAAGATCTTCAAAAGAAGCAATATCTGAATCAGCGGCTACAACGAATGTCTGTGTAGCATCGAAATATCCGTCTGAGAATATCCAGCCGTTATCAATTCTCTCCTGCTTGATAGTAGCGCCTGCGATGATCGCATCCGCCTGACCTGCCTGTACAGCTGCAACTGCAGCATCCCATCCGAGAGACTGAAGTTCATACTCAAAGCCCTGATCCTCAGCTATAGCCTGAAGAAGATCAACGTCGATACCAACGAACTCATTCTTGTCATTGGTGTACTCGAAGGGCTTAAATACTGTATCTGTAGATACGACCCATTTCTTGCCTGATGCACTTCCTGATGCTGATGAGCCGCAACCTGTAAGTGTCATTGCGACCATAGCTACGCATAATAATAATGCTGTAATTTTCTTCATAATAATATCCTCCCTTAATGTATACAATTATACGATTGCATCGCCTGTTATTCTACAACATATGCAATACTATGTCAAATCAGATTCGATAAGGTTTACTGATCGTTTGTTAAAGGCAACTATAAAAGCTCATATACAGGTCTTCCGGTTTTCTTGCGTGTGATCTCTATTATTCCCAGCCCTGTGATATCAATGAATCTGCATCCGTCATTTTCCGAGTCACATAGTTTTTTTACATATTCAATGAGCTCGTCTGCAGCCTTTTCTTCGTCATTTATGAAATCGATCAGTATCATGCCGGATAAGTTCCTTAATCTGATCTGCCTGAATGCCTCATCGGCAGCCTCTGTATTGATACGGCTTATGTGATCCGGATGCTTATCCGCTATGGACTTTGCGGAATTAACATCTATGACCGTAAGTGCCTCGGTATAATCGATCACGATGTTAGCACCGCTCTTAAGCCACAGTTTATGACATGTCAGCTCGGCGATCATACTGTCTATCTTATACAGCTTATTTACGGGATATTCTGCATCCTGATATATGTTAATGATACTTCTGATCCCGTTGACATCATCAGGTGTCAGACTTATTTTTGCATCTTCGTCTTTCAGACTGTCTACATAGGCGTCAACATCCTGGTATATTGAATCATCTATGCAGACTATTCTGTCTATCGTCTTAAGATCGACATTATCAAGAAAATCAAGATATTTTGGCCTTGCACTGTATAAAACACTGTGAACGGTTCGCGTCGGTGCGATACTTATTATATGTTTAAGTTCATTTTTAGGCAGTTTCAGTTTTCCGGTGCAGACCGGAGCCTTATCCTTGACGGCGCCCTTAACGATCTGAACAAGAAGTTCATCGCCCTGTTTGATATCGGGAGCCGTCCTTGTTCTGTTGAGAACATGATATTTATCTACGTCCTCAAGTTTAAGAAAACAATTAGTCTTCGGAGCGATCTCAACGAAAGCGGCACCAATGTTCTTGACGATATTTTTGACCTTGCCGATATATACACTTCTTATGCCTATCTCTTCATCATCATATAGCTGAAGTGATTTTGGAACGCCTTCTTTAAGATAAAGACACAGGATCTTCTTTTTATACCGCGTAAATAACACAACATTGTTGTTCATTTAATCCTCCTTAATCAATACTCTGCTGCGATCGATCATATCTGTATGGTATCAGATGAAAGATCAAGCGGGGTAAGTCTGTTATCCTTCATAAGATAGAGATCTGTTCTTATTATCTGTATGTTCAAAGGATCTAAGGTCATACCGGCTTCTTTACATATCAGATCCAAGAGATTTAAGGGTCTTACATTTCCTGCACTTGATGCATCGACTAAGCATTCGAATCTGTCGGCGTATAATTCGGCTTTGTATATACGATCTTTTATGTCTTCCTCTATGTAGTCATTGATGCCTTCTATTGCACGCCCTTTCTTTTTTGCCTTTTTATTCTCTTTTCGGATGATGATCGAATCGGAATTTAAGACCCTGTTCGCGGCTTCTGTAAGATCGTTTCCAAAACCGCTTCCGTTTTTGCAAATAAGCTTATAACCCGCAGCAGCTACTGAGCTCATTGCATTAGGAGTGCCCTCGGGCAGAATGACTACATTTTCGATCCTTACTCCTTCGGCCATGGTTGCATTGAGTCTGTCCATCATATCTTCGCATGATGTCACTGAATTGCACTCTATATCGAGATAATCTCCGTCTGTCTCGATACCTACGCCCAGTGCCGTGGCAAAACTCATGATTTGATGAGGCGAAAACCCTTCGGAGTAGGCTATATCGATCTTTGCTCTTCTTATGCATTTCTGAAAGTAACGCATAAAATCCAAATGTCCGACGAATTTGACCGGACCGTGCTTAGAGAACTTTATACGTACCTTTATCCTTGAATCGTTCATAATATTAATACTTTTGATCTGAATTATTAATTTAGGAGGATAATCTTGGTTTAGTACAAATCCCGACACCGTATCTACCGGCGCCGCAGCCGTTACATTTGTCGGCACAGTTGGGTGTTACAACACCTTCTTTGGACCGCAGCCATTCTGCCTTAAGATACTCTTTGCTTACGCCGCATGAGAGAAAATCCCATGGAAATATCTCATCAAGCTCGCGTACTCTGGTCGTATAGAACGAGATATCTATCCCGCATTCGGCAAAACTCTCCATCCATAGATCGTCTCTGTAGGTATCACTCCACGCATCATAGAGACATCCTTTCTTATATGCCAGTTCTATTGCAGGAGAAAGACGTCTGTCTCCCCGCGCCATGATCCCTTCCAGTACACTTACATCCGTTTCATGCCAGTTATATTTGATCCTTTTCTGATTTAGTTGAGATACTACTGCCTGCCTTAAGATATAAGCCTTATCTCTGAAACTTTCTTTGGTATCCTGGCTGGCCCATTGAAATGCGGTAAAGGGTTTGGGAACAAAAAATGATGTACTGGTGACTATCTGTACCGGACCATTTATGCGTTTTTCCTTTGGTACCGCATCAAAGAATTCCCTGGCGATCTTATCCGACAATACGGCTATCTCTTCGATATCTTCCTTAGTCTCACCGGGAAGTCCTAACATAAAATAGAGCTTGATCCTTGTCCATCCGGCTTCAAAAGCCATTCTTGCTCCTCTTAAGATGTGTTCTTCCGTTATGCCTTTGTTGATCACATCTCTCATTCTCTGAGATCCGGCTTCCGGCGCAAATGTCACTGATGTCTTACGTACATCCTGAACCTTACTCATGGCATCTACAGAGAAATTGTCTATCCTTAATGAAGGCAGGGAGATATTGACGGTCCTGTCACCGCATTCCTCAATGAGAAAATCAACGAGTTCTTCAAGTTTGCTGTAATCGCTGGAACTCAAAGAACTTAACGAGATCTCTTCCTGCCCGGTATTATCAAGCAGTCTTATCGCAAGATCCTTAAGACCTTCCACATCCCTTTCCCTTACGGGTCTGTATAACATCCCGGCCTGACAGAATCTGCAACCTCTGATACAGCCTCTTTGTATCTCAACAACCACCCTGTCCTGGGTGACTTTGATAAAAGGAACTATCGGTTTGTCGGGATAATATGCCGTAGATATATCCTCAACGATCTCTTTGTCAATATGATCCGGTATGTCAGGACGTATCGGCCTGAATGAATCTATGGTTCCGTCCGGTTTATAACTCGTCTCATACATCTGCGGTACATAAATCCCGCCCAAATGTGCAGCGGATTCAAGAAATTCATACCTTGAACGTCCGTTTTTTCTGTATTCCTTGTACAGATCAAGAAGTTCTCTGTATCTCGTCTCCCCTTCTCCGATATAGAACATATCGAAGAATTCGGCTATGGGTTCAGGATTATATGTACAGGGACCGCCTCCTATAACTATCGGATCATCCCATGTCCTGTCAGAAGCATGCAAAGGGATCCCGCTAAGATCGAGTATCTGCAGGATGTTTGTATAGCACATCTCAAACTGTATCGTGATCCCGAGGAAATCCATATCACGCACTCTGCTCTGACTCTCAAGTGTAAAAAGAGGGATACCAAGTTCTCTCATGATCTTATCCAAGTCAGTCCAGGGCGAGAAAACTCTTTCACACCATACATCGGGCATGTTGTTGAACATCCCGTATAATATCTGAAGACCTATGTGGCTCATACCGATCTCATATACATCCGGAAAACACATAGCGAATCGGATATCGACGTCGTTCGGATCCTTTAATATGCAGTTGATCTCACCTCCGATATATCTTGCAGGCTTATCAACCTGCATGAGAATATCGTCAGACAGTACAAGTTGTCTGTTCATTGATCTTCCTTTTACAATGTTACGTTATTTATCAATCTTATAAGCCCGCTGTCGGGAACTGTATCTTCATCTGTCAGCTTATTTAATTCATCTAACCTGTTTAAATACTTGTCTTTTGATGTAAAAACCTTGATCATATGGTCTTTTAGCCCCTCTTTGCGGATCAGTTCATTTAAGTGATCATTAAACCCTTTTTCATCAAATCCATCTGTAACAGACAGACCTATGACGCTCTTGCCCGCTATCACCATATGTGCGATCAGCCAGTTTTTGTTATATGAAGTAAAATAGAGGTTATATAATCCGGTCAGTCTGCCCGTATGATTTTCGATCTCGGATTTGAGCTCTTTATCGCATGGGGTCACTCTTAGGCTCATGATCAGGCTGACGACCATTTTGCATGCAGGCAACAGACCAAGTACAGCCACTATAGTAAGAAGATTTTTCCTGCTTCCCGTTGTGACTATACCGATGATATATAATCCGAGAGCAAGAGCAAACATTATCAACATAATGACCGCATCAATGATCTTCTTATGATCTGCATATCCATATGATCCCTTTGGGTATCTTCTGTACAAAAAATCCATTATAAGTTCCTCTTCCTTCTCTTTGCTCTTCTTTTCTTACGGCGTTGTGTAAGATACACGACATAACCAACAGTAAAAAGAGCTGCGATCGATATGATCATGACTATCCCGGTAAGCATCGTGCTGCTTATATTCTGCTGTTCCCTTACGGGGTCTTTGATGACTATCTCAGCATATTCTTCATTACCGCTTTCTGATGTATCATATGAATCCATTTGCTCTTCATTTGACGATATCTCGTCAGATCCCTGCATTAAGTCCGGATCTGTAGCAGGATCAGATGCCTCTTCTTTAACTTCAATTTTGGCAGGTAAGGATATGACATTTGTGTCAGCTTTACGGTCGAATCTGTTATATGTTTTGACGACAAGCTCCGATCCCGTACTTTCCATAAGATCGATCTTAACTTCTATGCTGTCATCATCAACCGGCTTAAGGGCTTCTTTGTCGTTATTCCAGGGCCATACCTTGCCGAAAGTCTTGCCGCCGTCGTAAGACAAACTGTAATAAAGCATCTTTGATTCGGCGTCCTTGGCGGTAATACGGATATCGGCTGTCCCTGCTTCCGGATCCGAATCCAAAAGTTTGACACTGCAGGTGTCTGCCGGCGTCATATCAGGCCCCATAGCAGATACCGGCACCGTTACGGGGGAATAAGAGTAATTACTGTAATCCACTCCGAGTGTACCGGAGGATAAATGAAAATACTTGGCAACACTGTCGGCGTCAATATATCCGAAAGTTTTGTAAGCTTCTTCTCCCTTATTCCTTAAATAATCGGCATCCCTGTCTTCGTCCATATGACAGTGCTCGATGATCACTGCCGGGATCCCGACTTTTTTGGCCTGCAGAATGATACCGTAGTAATCATCTCCGTCCTTGCCTAGTCTTGTCTTGACTCCTCTGTCATAAAATCCGAGTCCCGTAAGTCCTTCCATCTCGATAGAAGCAAATTCCTGACCTTTGGAATAATACTCACCGAAAGCCGAAGTCCACACTTCGCTGCCGTAGAGTTTATGGTCTTCAGACATATTGAAGTGAATGGAAAACAAAAAATCAGCATTATGTTCTGCCGCGATGGTCGCCCTCTCTTCACGCGTAAGATCGGGATCTGTCGTATTATCATGCGTCAGATATACTTCTACACCGTCGTATTGGCTTAAACGTTCCCGCATATATCCGGCAACTTTAAGAGTCAGTTCCTTCTCTATAAATTCATCTGTATTGCCGCCGAGATTATCTCCGCCGTGGCCGGGATCGATCACCACAACAACTGCCATTTTAATACTCCGTTATGTGAAAGAAGGGCTGTTATACAACAGTCCTTCCATTGATCAAATATTACAGTCTGTTATCCATTATCAGATAAGGTCAAGATTGAGGATCTCATCATCCTCATCAGATGCATGCGGTACGGGACCGTTAACACCTGAATGAACAGATGTCTGTTCCTGTTCGGATACAGGCTCTGATACCGAACGGATATTGCTTGTTGCATACAGATCCGATTCCTCAGGTCTGGTGGTTCTCTTAACTTCTGCCTGAGAGGTCTTGCTCATATTGTTCATCCTGGTGCTCGTAGCTTCTGCAGCCTGTGAACTCTCATTAAGAAGGTTTTCTACATCAAGTCCGGAATCATCAACTGCCGTATGTATGAGCTCTGCTCTGTTGCCTCTTACGACGTCATAGCATTCAGCTAAAGAATCCATCATCTGGTCATATTTGTCATTGGTAAGACTCATGTAATGACCGACAACCTCCTCAACCTGCGCAAGAAGAGAATCCGTATAAGCCATAGCCGAGGTCTTGAGTTCATTGGCCTCTATAGTGGCATTATCCATTATCTCCTGAGCTCTGGCTATCGCATCATTAACGACTTCATCGGCCTGCTCATAAGCTCTTAACATTATCTCATGCTGGCTTACAAGCTCGCTTGTCTCAGCCTTGGTCTTCTCGATGAGCTTCTGCGCATTTATCTTGGCTTCTTCTAAGATCTGCTCCTTATTGCTGATGATCTTCTGATACATCTTGATCTCCGGAGGTGTTGCCTTACGCAGATCCGACAAGAGGATGTCAAGCTCCTCCTTGCTCACTATTATCTGATTGTTGGAAAAAGGCTTAAACTTACAACTGTCGATATACTCTTCGATATCGTCTATCATCTGTTCGATCTTACTTGCCATTATCTCCCTCTCTGTCTCCGATTACCGTACCGGGTCCACTGTATATTTATTTGCCGTACTTGGCATATATCATCTCTATCTCAAATTCGGGAACACAATGCGATATATCCCCGCCGAAGCTCGCGATCTCCTTAACCCCTGATGAACTTAAGTATGAATACTCGACATCAGTCGTAAGGAATATTGTATCAAGCTCTCCTCCGCTTAACATCTTATTGGTCTGTGCTATCTGGAGTTCGTACTCGAAATCGGTTATGGCACGAAGTCCTCTCACCGATACATGATAGCCGTTAGCCTTAGCATAATCGACCAAAAGACCGCTGAAGGATTCGACTTTGACATTGGGCATATCCTTAGTCAGTTCCTTTAGTATATTAACACGTTCCTCTACCGAAAACAATGGTGTTTTTGCCCTGTTATCAAGCACGCCGACGGTCAGATCATCAAAGATATCCGCTGCTCTTCTGATGATATCAAGATGCCCCAATGTCGGTGGATCAAAACTGCCTGGATATATTGCCTTCTTCATATTCTGTCTGCGCCTCCGCCATAACGCCGTATTGTAAGTGAATGTCCGCCCCGCTAACCAACGTACGTATAGAATATGTGCTTGTTAGTCTTGTATTTTTTCTCCTTGTATACGGAAAACCCAAGAGTCTCGATATCCGACAGATCTGTATTTATATCTGCCTCTATAACGACAAGCGAATCCTCGTGCACAAGACCCTGACGGGCTATCATACTCATTATATCAGATTCTATTCCCATTTGATAGGGAGGGTCTATAAAAATGA
>CAMNDJ010000026.1 GCA_946535225.1 uncultured Lachnospiraceae bacterium | reverse complement strand
GTATTAAAAAGCGTCTCTTTTATCCTGTCGGTCGTCGGCCTCGTGCCGTCACCCTTGGGTGTTATAAGAGGCATGGATCTGGCCGAACCTGCTATCACTCTCATATTATTTTAACTTAGTCCCTTTCCCGTCTCTCTTACTCAACTTAAGATCATTGACAGGTATTTTCCTGCCGTTATACTCAAACGTATTCTCATCATAGTCATTGGAATAATACACGGCATCAACATAGTCGTTGCCTGCAAGTTTCATGCATCTGACACCCACGGCCACTTTCTTTTTCTCCGGGATCTCATTAAGCTCGAATCTTATATACATCGAATTATTGGTGATCATCGAAATGTACTTCTGATTGGTGAGAGGAAGTACCGACACGACTTCATCTCCATCAAGAAGCTTGGTCGCGGCAACAGTCCTCTTGGCTACATCGAATTCACCGCCGTCAACGAACTTACACATCGACTGTTTAGTCACGAATAACATCCTGTAGAGGTTAAGTTCAGACTGGCTCGCAACGGAAATGATCGACTCCTGCGACGAATCGTAATTGCTCACATTATCGATCGGAACGCCCTTATCACGCAGCTTGCCCATCGGCAGTTCCGATGCCTTGAATGTATGCAGATTACCGGTATTGGTAAACAGGCATATCTTACCGGTATTCTTGCACTTGCAGATGTATTTGAACTCTTCTTCGCAGGTCTCTCTGTTACGATCATATGTTGCCGTATCGATGATCTTGGCATAACCGAATCTGTCCATAACGAACAGTACATCCATCTCAGGCACCTTGATCTCTTCAACAACGGCTTCTTCGAGATTATCTATCACAGTACGTCTGGGACGAGAGAATTCCTTCTTAAGGGCATCGAGGTCGTTCATTATGACCTGGGCCATAGAGTCTCTTCTCTCCAATATGTCTTCGTACCTGAAAATATTGGCGACTGTCTCTTCGTGCTCCTTTATAAGTGCTTCGAGTTCCAAGCCGATCAATTTGTACAAACGCATATCCAGTATCGCATTGGCCTGAGCCTCAGTGAACAAAAGTGTTGCAGCCATGACCTTGGATTCTTTGCTCTTAAAGTTTATCCCGTCGGTCTTGCCTTCTATGAGGCAGGCCTTGGCCATCGCTCTGTCCTTACTTCCTCTTAGGATCTCGATGATAAGGTCTATTACGTTGCAGGCCTTAATAAGGCCTTCCTGTATCTCTTTTTTCTCCTGCTCTTTATGAAGGAGATTGGAATATTTACGTCCTGCCAGTTCATACTGGAAATCGACACATTCTTTAAGTACTCTCTTAAGCCCCATGGTCTCCGGGCGTCCGGAAGCGATGGCTAACATATTGAAGCCGAAAGTATCCTCAAGTCGTGTCTTTTTATATAAGAGATTGATGAAATTATCTACATTGGCATCCTTCTTAAGTTCAATGACTATACGGATACCTTCCTTAGATGACTGATTTGAGATATCAACTACATCAGGAGCCTTCTTCGAATCGGCAAGGGAGGCTACATCCTGTAAGAATTTGGTGATGTTCGCCCCGACCATAGTAAACGGTATCTCTGTTATCACGACGTTAGTGTGGCCGTTTTTGCCCTTCTCGGTGGTTACCTTGCCTCTTATCTTGACCTTACCCATTCCGGTCTCATATATGGCTAAGAGCTCGTCCTTGTTGGCGATTATGCCGCCTGTTGGAAAATCAGGACCTTTACAGTACTTCATTAAAGCTCTTGTCGAAATCGTCTCGTCTTTCATGTAGGCTTTCATCGCATCGATCACCTCGCCCATGTTGTGAGGCGGTATCGATGTAGCCATACCGACGGCGATACCTTCGGTACCATTGACCAAAAGATTGGGGAAGCGACAGGGAAGGACCGTAGGCTCCTTCTCCGTTTCATCAAAGTTGGGTCCGAAATCCACGACATCCTTGTCAAGATCTGCAAGCAGTCCGTCTTGTGTGACCTTCTGTAAACGAGCCTCTGTATATCGCATCGCAGCGGCTCCGTCTCCTTCGATATTTCCGAAGTTACCGTGTCCGTCAACTAAAGGAAGACCCTTCTTGAATTCCTGGCTCATGTTGACGAGCGCGTCATAGATTGAACTGTCACCGTGAGGGTGATATTTACCCATCGTATCGCCGACTATACGGGCGCTCTTACGATAGGGCTTATCATATCTTACGCCGAGCTCGTACATATCATAGAGAGTACGGCGCTGAACGGGCTTAAGACCGTCCCTGACATCCGGAAGAGCTCTTGCCACGATAACGCTCATCGCATAGTCAATGAAAGACTTCTGCATGATCTCCGAATACTCGGTCTTGATTATATCTTCTTCTATTACCTGTGTTTTAACTTGTTTGGCCATTTATATCTCTTCTCTTCTTTTGCTCAGATATCCAACAGTGCATCTCTGGCGTGATCATAAATGAAGTTCTTCCTCGGGCCTACATCATTGCCCATAAGAAGCTCCGTAACATCCGATGCCATTCTCGCATCTTCTATCTCAACTAAGCGTAGCTTACGTCTTGCAGGATCGAGCGTTGTCTCCCATAACTGCTCGGCATCCATCTCACCGAGTCCCTTATATCTCTGGAGAGTAAAGTATCCCTTATGGTTCTTACGGTATTTATCAAGGGCCGCATCATCATAGAGATACTCTTCCTCGCCCTTGGCAGGGATAGCCTTATATAAGGGCGGCATGGCGATATATACATGTCCCTCATATATGAGTTCAGGCATGAAGCGGTAGAACAGAGTAAGCAGCAACGTAGATATATGTTCACCGTCCACGTCGGCATCCGCCATGATGATTATCTTGTTATACTTAAGTTTGGTTATATCAAAGTCATTGCCGTAACCTTCAGAGAAGCCGCAGCCGAAAGCATTGATCATGGTCTTGATCTCAGCGTTGGCTAAAACTTTATCTATTGAGGCTTTCTCGACATTTAGTATCTTACCTCTGATAGGAAGTATGGCCTGATACATACGGTCTCGTGCAGTCTTGGCAGAGCCTCCTGCCGAATCACCCTCGACTATGAATATCTCACACTTCTCAGGTTCTCTTGATTCACAGTTACTCAGCTTCCCGTTACTGTCAAAGCTGTACTTGGGCTTGGAGAGCATGTTGGTCTTGGCTTTCTCTTCGCTCTTTCGTATCTTGGCTGCCTTCTCTGCACAGCTAAGTACCGCTTTAAGAGTCTCAAGATTACGGTCAAAGTAATGTACCATTTCATCGCCCGTGACCTTTCCAACGACCTTGGCAGCATCCTGATTGTCAAGCTTGGTCTTGGTCTGGCCTTCGAATCTGGGATCCGGGTGCTTGATGGATACTATCGCCGTCATTCCGTTACGTACATCGGTACCGGTAAAATTCGCATCCTTATCCTTAAGGATACCTATCTGACGGGCGTAGTTGTTCATGACAGTCGTAAATGTCGTCTTGAATCCCGTAAGGTGTGTGCCTCCCTCTGAATTGTATATGTTATTACAGAAGCCGAGAACATTCTCATGGAATTCATTGACATACTGGAAAGCGACTTCCACAGCGATGCCTTCAGATTCACCCTTAAGATATATGGGCTCATGCATGACTTCCTTGGTACGGTTCATATCCTGAATAAATCCAATGAGTCCGTCAGGCTCATGGAATCTGACATATTCATGCTCGGCCTTTCGCTTATCTTCGAATATGATAGTAAGTCCAGGATTAAGATATGCTGTCTCATGAAGCCTTGACTTAACATCCTCTTCCTTAAACCAGGTCTTGTCAAATATAGTATCATCCGGCAGGAAGTTGATCTTCGTACCGGTCTCACGCGTATTGCCGACTTCAGGTAAAAGTCCCTTCACAAGCTCGGTTGTAGGAACACCTCTTTCATATGAATCTTCATAGATATGTCCGTTCTTCTTGACTCTGACAGTGAGCCTGCTTGAGAGCGCATTGACAACAGAGCTGCCCACACCGTGCAGACCGCCGCTCGTCTTATATGCGGAATCATCGAACTTACCGCCCGCATGAAGAGTCGTGAATACCAGCCTCTCGGCGCTCATGCCCTTCTCATGCATCTCTATGGGGATACCACGACCGTTATCCTCAACCGTCGCAGATCCGTCCGGTTCAAGAGTTACATGGATCTGACTGCAATAACCCGCAAGATGCTCATCGACGGAATTGTCCACGATCTCGTATATAAGATGATTAAGTCCCTTGGTCGATACGGAACCGATATACATACCGGGCCTTACTCTGACCGCTTCGAGTCCTTCTAAGACTGTGATATTGGACGCATCATATGTATCTTTGCTTATGTTGCCTGCCATACTACTCCTATACTACTCCTATTTTCCATAACACCTTGTATATTTTACCATATTTTGTGCTTTCGTCAATTACCGGCACAACAATTTGTTGTTTTTACGGAACTTTTGCCTGTTTTGGCAGTTACTTCCGTAATCATTTCTCGATTCTGCTGATTCTGATGTCCTAAATTACGGAACTTTTGCCCTTTTTGATCGTTACTTCCGTAAAATTCCCCCGGAAATCTTTATTCACACATAAAAATTTACGGAAGTATCAGCTATTTGGGCCAATAGTTCCGTAAATAAATAAGAATTATACATATTTACAAACTGAAATTTACGGAAGTTCCGCCTATTTCCCGGATTC
The DNA here is from genome assembly GCA_946535225.1 of uncultured Lachnospiraceae bacterium. GTDB lineage: Bacteria > Bacillota > Clostridia > Lachnospirales > Lachnospiraceae > Colinaster. Next base: position 20,044 of record CAMNDJ010000026.1, on the reverse strand, counting down.
CTTCCGTAAATTCCAGCCTTCATACGCTAAATCATCTCATTTTCTTTACTCTTCATACACAAACCAATCGTCCGCATCCTCATCATAGTAATAGATCTCATCGTCGTACTCGTCGTAGTAGAACAGCATATCCGTCGCTTCATCATAGAGATACAGGATGTCATCTTCGTACATATACCAGATATCTTCTTCATAGTCATATATCCAGTCGTCTTCGTACCCGTCAGAATACTCGTCATCATATCCATCTTCGTCTTCATATTCATACGCGTACTCACAGGAGCCGCCGTCGTTGCTTATGTTGCAACCGTAGTCATCCTCATAAGCACCCCAGCCGTTCCATAAACTCTCGAATATGCCGAAGTCATAATAATCATCATCGCCATAATTATCCGATACAAAACCACCAAGCCAGTCTATATATTCATCATCAAATCCAATGTCACTGTAGACGTCCGATAGCTGTGCATAGAATTCATCATCTCCGTAAGGCAGCGACACCGCAAGTCCGGTAAGCTCGTTCTTGTCCGAGGTATGTCCGTAGTAAGCAACTGAAGCCTTAAGCGCGGACTTAAGTTCCTTCGCTTCATCACTGTCAGGATCAACACTCTCGATAAGAGCCAGCATGTCACTGATATAATAGTCCGATAATGTGACATCACTGTCATCTAAGCCCCACAGGTCCCAGAATCCTCTTCCGGCTGACTTCGCCTTATGTTCACGGCTGTAATTGGTTCCGAGAAGTGCATCTTCATTCTTATATGCAAATTTCTTCCACGCCGCATACAGATTATTTGAAGTTGATACATTGAAAAGTCCCATACATGAAGAATCACCGCCGAAACTCGTCTCGTTATCGCTTATGATATCATCTATGATAAACTTTCCCAAAAGCGGTGTTGACATTCCGGGGTTCTCTTCAAAGGCTCTCATCCATCCGGTATAACTCCAGCCGAGACCCGACTCGAAGTCCTCGGATAAAAGCGCATATTTACAGTATGGAGCAAGCGCATAGCAGGTCTCCATGCTGGCCATAATGCAGCAATCCATACCGATTATATCGAATCTAACATCGCTGTTAGATGCAAATGCCTTGGCCATCTCCGCTATAGTAAGCCCTGAGCTCTCATCCTGCCACTCATCATAACCGAAGCCGTAGACCGGTCCGCCGCCGTGATCCCAGAATAAGAAAAGATACCGATCCGCAGGATAGCCTTTCTTGCAGTAATCTATAAACTCGGCCATCGTCTCACCCGATGTACAGTCAAGCTGACCCAAACCGTCTCTTACAAGCTTAAGCTCACCCTTCTCCACCTTGTATGTCTGAGCGGTCTTATGCGATATCCCGTAGTCCTGCCACTGCCTGGTCCCCATGGTCTGGATGATGACATTAACGTTCCTGCCGATACCCGAGCTTAACATCTCAGCGATATCCGTTGTGGCTTCCCCAGCTTCCGATTCAAGATCCGACCCGTTCATATAGATCATAACCGTAGCCGACTTATCATCCGTTCCGACAGATACGGCATCTATGGCTGCAGAAGGCTTGGGAGCGGAAAACTGACCGCTACTTACCTCTTCTTCCTCTGAATAGTTCTCTTCATCATACGACTCATCTTCGTCGCAGCCTGTAAGCATGAATATCATGACCGACAACAGCGATGTTACCGCGATCGTTTTAAAAAACCTGCACAAATTGATTTTCACTCTTATAATATATCTCATTTATATCTCCCTGTTTCAGTCCTTCCTGCACCGATCCGGGCAAGCCCTCTCCACCCCGATTTTTACCTTAAATCCGTTCACTTACTCTTTAATCTTGAAACTGTATTTTATCGCCTGCTCAGGGCATACCTTCATACAAGCGCCGCAGTGAACGCATTCATGATCTGCAACCTTGCTTACATCAAGAAGGCATTTACTTATACAGGCATTACATCCCGTACACTTATTCTTATCAACGCTTATCCCGAAGAAAGCGATGGGATTAAAGAAAGAATAGAAAGCCCCGAGGGGACATATGAATCTGCAGAAGGCTCTGAAACAGAATATGCAGGTGAACAGACACAGGCACAATAAAGCAACTTTCCACGAGAACAGTACACTTATCATACCGCGCAGATGCTCATCTTTTATCACTAACGGGATCCCGGCCTCCAAAGTACCTGCAGGACATATGTACTTACAGAATCCGGGCACTTTTAAGATCACCGGAATAATGATGACAAAGACAGCAAGCACACCGTATTTGACATAAGACAGCGCTTTAGTGACTCTGCTTTTCTTTATCTTTTTAACGGGGATCTTATAGATCAGCTCCTGCAAAAAACCGAACGGACATAAGAAGCCGCATACAGTTCGACCGAGCATTATTCCGAACAGAAGCAGTGTCCCGAAAACATACCAGACAAGTTTAAAAGAAGAATCGCGCAGTGCACCCTGTAAACTTCCGAGCGGACATGCCGCAACGGCCCCGGGACAGGAATAACAGTTAAGCCCCGGAACGCATACACCCTTACTGTCTCCCTTATATATCCTGCCCGATGCAAAGCCCTTAAGATTGCAATTATACAAAACTGCCGTGATAAGCTGGATATATCTTCTCTTTAAGTTGTGTATTCTGTCTGTCTGACTGCTCATCATCCTATACCGACGCATTCTAAGCATATCATGACAGCACGACTGAGGACGTCCGTAAATCCGCCTGCATTTAATCCGTATGCGATCATTATGATCGCAGCCACTACGCTTGTAACACGAATAAAAAGTTTATTTTTCATATCAACAAAACTCACTTACCAAAGAATCGATCGCACTAAGCCATAGATCATTTCAGATATCCGTTAAGTCTGCTCTTGGTCTCTTCAAATGATGCTCCGTCCATAACCTGACCCACGATATGCCCCTTACTGTCAACTATGGCAGATGAAGGCACATACTGGATGGATTTAAGAAGATCATACAGCGAATCACTTACCCTGATATTGACAAATTCTGCCCCTGCATCGCCGAGTATCTTATTGGCGGATGAAACATTATTGTCTATACCGTCATATACATCCACGACGATAGCGATCATATTGATATTGTCAGGGAGGTCCTTATAAAAAGCCGCATAATCACCCATCTCTTTTATACAGGGCATGCAGTAGGTTCCCCACATATGAACGACGGTCAGATCGTAGTCAGCAAATATGTCCTGCGTGACCTCCTTATTATCAAGCGTAAGAGTCTTAAACTTAAGCACATTATCAGATATGTCAGAGGCCGGAATGTTCACGCTCACCGTATTACCGCCTTCAACGTTCGCCTCCGAAACTTCATCTCCATTATCCGTTGCAGCATCCGCAGTCGCATCATCTTTTCCCGTCTCCGCAACACCGGCATCTGCCACAGTCTCTCCATCCGGCTCAACAGGCGCCTGTTGCCCCGTCGCCTCGACATCCATAGCCTCATCGCTATCTTCCGTCACGCTCTCTTGCACCTCATACTGAGTTTCATCACTATCTGCCCCCTCCTCATCATCAGGAAGCAGCATAAGTATGACAAACAACACCCCAAGTATCGCAAGTACTGCGATCGTGACATTTCTGATCTTTTTTAACATAATACTCTCCTCTGCAATTTATTCTATCTTATTATACTTATTTTTCCGCAAAATGAAAGCGACTGACTTATTCTCTCTCCGGATGCCCATACATCCGGGGCGAACTGTCAGCCGCCATTATTACTGCTTCATATTGTCAGCTTAAACAATTGCATAATACATAAGATTATATGCACTAATATTTTAGCTTCTTCGTACATGCAACTGCCAACGCACCGGGACCGATATGGCAGGCTACGCTTAATGACAGAGGATCCATATGGATCTTAAATCCCGGGAGAGCCGCTTCAACCTCTGCCTTGAAGCTCTCTGCAGCATCCAGATCATAAGTATAAGCTATCTGGAGATTGCAGATCGAAGGATCGGCGCCGCCGAAGCGTTTCTCCATATCATTGCGGATGGCTTCTATCATGATATTCTTGCCCTGCGATGTAGTCCTGGCCTTGGCAAATGCATCAAGCTTCTCACCCTGTATCTGCAATACGGGCTTAAGACGGAGCAGTGTACCGAGCGCTGCGGCTGCAGGCGTGATACGGCCTCCTTTTTTAAGATAGAAAAGGGTATCGAGCATGATATATATGCTTGAATTGAATTTATCTTCTTCCAACACCGACTTGATGGCTGCAGCAGATGAACCGCCGGATGCAAGCCTGAGTGCATCGATGCATGACTGTCTCTGTGTGACAGATATACGCTGATTATTGACTACCTCTACCCTGCCGTCATAGTCCTCGGCAAGCATGAGTGCAGTCTGACACGAACCTGACAGGCCTGAACTCATGGGGATATGCACGACTTCATCATGATCCGCAAGCAGATCATCCCAGAGTCTTGTCACCGCATCGGGTGAAGGCTGAGATGTCATGATATCTTCTCCGTCTTTAAGCTTCTCATAAAAGCCTTCCTGCGTAAGGTTGATCCCCTCAAAGTAGTCCTCTTCACCTATAGTAAAAGGCATCGGGAGTACATATAATCCCAATTCCTTTGCATCATCCTGTGTTATACCGCTATTGCTGTCCGTGACAACGGCTATCTTACTCATATTATGAATCCCTCTTTACAATCCTCTTATTGAATGCATACGCATAAGCGCATACAAAGATATTTTACTTTTAATTGCATTATTAGTCAACTGCTCCGATAATGCGCCTACACAGTCCGCATCAGGTTCATCGCAAGGCTTACCATTGAATAATCCTCTATTGAGTGAACTATCTGTCCAAGTCTTCCGTCGTCTCTTCTGTCATAGAGGTCATCTGCAAATTCCCGTACCTTTTCAAGTATCAGATGATCATCATATATACTTGCAAACTTAAATCCGAACTCTCCGCTCTGTCTGATGCCGGTGATCTCGCCCGGACCTCGAAGCCGCAGATCTTCACTTGCGATATAGAAGCCGTCATTACTCTTACCGACTACATCAAGCCTTTCCTTAGATCCTTCACTCTTGCCGGAATTAATGAAAATGCAATAGCTCTGTGCATCTCCTCGTCCGATACGTCCCCTTATCTGATGCAGGGCTGCCAGACCGAACCTGTCGGCATTCTCGATCATCATCACAGTAGCATTAGGCACATCTATACCCACTTCTATGACTGTAGTCGAAACGAGCACATCGATATTGCCGGCAGCGAATTCATCCATCAATCTGTTCTTTTCATTAAGGCTCATCCTGCCATGCAGATAGTCAACTCTGATCTCAGGCGGAAGCACGCTCTTAAGAGTTGCGCAGTAGTCTGTTACGTTCTCAAGATCAAGTCCTTCACCCGCATCTATCATAGGGCATATGACATATGCCTGATGTCCCGCAGCAACTTCCTTTGCTATGAACTTATATGCCGCAGGTCTGTAGTCCTTTCCGACGACACTGTTTAGTATCTTCTTTCGGCCGGCAGGAAGTTCATCTATGACAGATATCTTTATCCCCGCATAAAGAGTCATGGCTAATGACCTTGGGATCGGTGTTGCGCTCATCACAAGTACATGAACTCCGCCGGCACCTTTGTCTGAAAGTGCTTCTCTTTGCTTTACCCCGAATCTGTGCTGCTCATCAGTTATAACAAGTGTCAGATCCTTATAGATGACCTTATCGGTGATAAGTGCCTGAGTGCCTATTATCACATTGGCCTCACCCGACTCTATTGCTTCAAGTACTTCCTTTCGCTTTTTACCCGTGACTGCACCGATCAATAAGACCGGTTTGATACACAACCCATATTTCTCAGACAGCTTACACAGATTATCAAAATGCTGAGTAGCAAGTACTTCCGTAGGTGCCATCATACATCCCTGATGGCCGTTGGCTGCGTTTAGTAAAAGAGCAAGAAAAGCTACGATCGTCTTGCCGCTTCCGACATCGCCCTGGACCATGCGGTTCATGCATACACCGTCAGTCATATCTTCTTCTATCTCTTTCCAGGTACGCATTTGTGCGCCTGTAAGCTCATAAGGAAGGGCCTCGATAAGTCTTTCCGTATCAGCCACAGGTATCATGAACTCATCAAAAGATCGCGTGATAGTCGTATCGTCATGAGTATCTATGAAGAATGTCAGGAATTCGTGAAATGCCACACGCCTTCTGGCTCTCTTATGGCTCTCCATATCCTTAGGAAAGTGCAGATCCATCAGAGCATGATACATATCCGGCATATCATATTCTGACAGTTCTTCATCCGTCAGATATTCATCGGGAAGAATCACATTATCAAAGGCTGTCTTAATGAGTTTTTTGATCTGATTATTGGATATGCCCTTAGTCAGAGAATAGACAGGCTGCATGACCTTAAGCATCTGCTCATAGTCATCCGGCATAAATACGGCAGGCTGTGCCAGCATATAACCACGGCTGTCAGAGAGCATCCCGTAGAATATCCTCTCGCCATCCATCGCTTCTAATGTCTTCTTCATATACGGTGCATTAAAATATACGATCGATACGGCATCCGTCTTATCTTTAGTTATTTCGCCCGAAGGATCCGACAACCTTATCTTGGCAAAAGTCATAGTCCGACCTTTTTTGATAATATGTACTGACCCCTTAACGATACATCCACGAACCGAAATAAGCCTTCCGACATGTTCATCACAAGGCTTTACAGGTTCGGATAATTCCATGAACCCTCTGGGAAGATCATACACAAGATCACCGACAGTTCTTATATTCAGTTTATCCAAGAGCTTAACCGTCTTCTCTCCGACTCCCTTAAGCTCACTTACAGATGTATTTAATCTCATAGTTTCCAGACTTATGATTGTATTATGTTATATAAGTATATAGAATTGCCGCGCAGATGAATATGGTGAGGCGTGATATTATCGAAAATGCCCTGTATCAGGGTCAAAAGTACACGGAGGTACTTTTGAGCTGAAAGCGCATGGATGCGCATTTCAGCGACCCGTCACTATACAAGTGACTGCATGCATTTTCGTTATAATATCCGCCGAGCCATCCCTGAATCTGCGCGGCAATACTATTTATACTTATTCTATTCAACCGACACAATATAGTAGTAGATGGGCTGTCCGCCGGGCTGAAGTTCAACATCGACATCGGAGTACTTCTCAGATATAAGATCCGTGAGCGCACTCGCCTTATCCTCTTCAATATCCTCGCCGTAGTAGACGCTGATAAGCTCGCTGTCTTCATCCACCATCTCTTCGATCATAGCCATAACGACTTCATCCATATCCTTGCCGTTGGCTAAGATCCCGGCATCACCGATTCCCATGTAGTCGCCCTGCTTGATGTTCTTGTCATCTATCTGCGTATCACGAACGGCATAGGTCACTTCGCCGGTCTTGACATTGCCTATCTCCTCATTCATATGAGCTTCATTCTCTTCCACACTCATATCCGGAACATAGTTGATGATAGCCGTGATACCCTGAGGGATAGTCTTAGTCGGGATCACTACAAGTTTCTTGTCCTCAACGAGGTAAGTCGCCTGGTTGGCAGCCATCACGATATTCTTATTGTTCGGGAATATGAAGATCGTATCAGCATTGACCTTGGCTACGGCATTGACGAAATCCTCAGTACTCGGATTCATCGTCTGACCGCCCGAGATGATCATATCAACACCGAGTGAACCGAACACTTCATCAAGACCTGCACCTACAGAAACCGCTATAAAACCGACATCCTTGCGCGGCTCTGAAGATTCATCAGTCGCATTCTCTTTTGCCACACCCTGCTTGGCATCTCCGCAGGCTTCTATCGTAACTTCCACATCCTCGGGAAGCCCCGTGCCGTCATTGACACCTGCAGCTGCTTTCTCCGATGTTTTGAATATCTTCTCCTGATGCTCGAGTCGCATATTGTCGATCTTCATATTCGACAGAGCACCGTACTTAAGAGCTCGCTGAATAGCCATACCGGGATCGTTTGTATGTACATGGACCTTCACGATCTCATCATCGGCAACTAAAACGATCGAATCGCCGATCGACTCAAGGAATGACTTGAAATCCATCTCATGCTTGATATTGAACGTCTTGTTGAGCATGATTATGAATTCAGTACAATAACCGAATTTGATATCCTCTTCGGCTGATGCTTCAGCAGACTCAGTCACAGGACGTGATGCTGACTTACTTCCGGCTCCGGCATCAATGGTATAGTCTATCTCCTTACCCATGAATGCATCGTATCCGCCTTTAAGGACCTGCATAAGTCCCTGTCCGCCTGAATCTACGACTCCTGCCTGTTTAAGTACGGGAAGCAGATCGGGTGTATGATCCAGAACTATATCGCCTTCTTTGATGATCTCCTCAATAAAAGCCTGCATATTATCGCAGCCGTTGCCATGAAGTTCATGAGCCTTGTCGCACATTCCCTTGGCTACGGTAAGTATCGTGCCCTCCTTAGGCTTCATAACGGCTTTATAAGCACTTTCAACAGCCTTGTCACATGCCTCAACAACAAGCGTGATATCCAGAGTATCATGTTCCTTCATAACCTTAGTAAAACCACGGAGCAACTGGGATAATATAACTCCCGAATTACCTCTGGCACCTCGAAGCGAACCGCTGGATATCGCTTTGGCCATAACGGCCATATCGGGATTTTCCGGAAGTTCAGCGACTTCCTTCGCCGCTGACATGATCGTCATAGTCATATTCGTTCCGGTATCGCCGTCAGGAACAGGAAAAACGTTCAGATCGTTGATCCACTCCTTCTTGGCTTCAAGATTCTTGGCGCCGGCCAAGAACATTTTGCGAAAGATCGCAGCATCTATTACATTAGACATTATGGTTTTCCTCCAAATCCGGTTCTCAGTCGATCACTCTTACGCCTTCAACAAAGATGTTGATCTTTTCAACCGGTATTCCGGTGAACTCTTCTATCTTATACTTGACGCTGTCGATCAGATTGCTCGTTACAGCAAGTATGCTCACACCGTATGCCACGATAACGTGGAAATCCAGAGTAAGCTTATTGTCATTCATTGTGACCTGTATGCCTCGGCCTGCATTCTCGAGCTTGAGCAATTTGGCATAACCGTCTTTCATATTGATACCGGCCATACCTACGATACCGAAGCACTCCATGGCTACTCCGCCGGCATACTGCCCTATAACTTCCTTATCAATAGTGATGTTACCCATATGAGTATCCATTGTAGAACTCTTCATGTGCATCCCTCCTTGATGATGATTAACATACCCGTCTATTATAAGATATAAAAGCCAAAATGAAAAGTATAAAAAAGGATCCCGTTATACACGGAATCCCCTGATATACAATGAAATAGGCCTAAAGTCTTATGCTCTCTCAACAGCACCTGACTTAAGACAATTGGTGCAGACATGCATTCTCTTGGCACCGCCGTCAACCTTGCACTTAACGCTTCTGACATTGGACTTCCAGATATGGTTAGATCTTCTGTGAGAGTGGCTCACCATATTACCGAAATGTACGCCCTTACCGCAAATATCACACTTAGCCATCTATAACACCTCCTATCAAAAACATAGGTTATCACTCTAAAATTACGCAACATAGGTAGTCTACCACGTAATCGGGCCTATTGCAAGCAAAATTTTCAGTTTTATCTCATAACATATGTCGGGATAAATCAACAGCGATCATACAGTCACTTCGTTTACGCACTTTCCCGTCCCAAGATATTCTTCGATATTATCCAGGGTCGTTTGCGCTATATTTGTGAGTGCTTCCCGGGTAAGGAAGGCCTGATGCGATGTGACTATGACATTCGGCATGGATATGAGTCTTGCAAGAGTATCATCCTCAAATATATGCCCCGATCTGTCCTCAAAGAACACATCCGCTTCCTCTTCATATACATCCAGACACGCAGCTCCTATATGCCTGCTCCTTATGCCTTCGAGCAACGCATCGGAATCGATGAGCGCTCCGCGGGAGGTATTGATAAGAACCACACCTTTTTTCATATTCTTGATACTCTTAGCATCAACCATATGATAGGTCTCTTCCGTAAGCGGACAATGGAAAGATATGATGTCACTTCTCTTCCATATCTCCTTAATATCTACATACTCAAAGTCAACGTCCTTAGCAGGGAACTTATCATAAGCGATGACATGCATACCGAAGCCTTTGCAGATATCTATGAACACTCTTCCGATCTTACCCGTACCAACCACACCGACAGTCTTACCGTGAAGATCGAAGCCCATCAGTCCGTTTAAACTGAAGTTAAAATCCTTGGTCCTGATGTAAGCTTTGTGTATCCTTCTTATGGAGGTGAGCAGAAGTGCCGTCGCATGTTCTGCCACAGCATATGGCGAATATGCCGGAACTCTAACTACGCCGAGTTTTCCCGCAGCCTTTGCCGCATCCACATTATTAAAGCCTGCGCATCTTAAAGCTATAAGCTTAACGCCTTTCTTGTACAGAGAATTGATGACTTTCTCATCCACGGTGTCATTGACAAAAACACAGACAACATCATAGCCTTTGGCAAGCTTAACGGTATCCGCATCAAGTTTGGTATCATAATACTTGATCTTGAAATTCTTATCTTTATTGGCTTCATCAAAAGAAGCTATATCATAGTCCTTGGCATCAAAAAATGCTATCTTTACTTTATCGCTCATAATCTTCCTCTTATCAAAAATCAGTCAAGGTTGTCTCGAAGGCGTGAATACTCATCATTTATAGCCTTGACTATAGTCTCGTCGCCGCAGAGATTATCGGGATGGAATATCTTAAGAAGATCCTTGTATCTCTTGCGTGCGGTGAGCGCCGAATTAACTCCGATAAAGAACTGCGAGGCATTGAAAACGCCACCGACCCTTGTATCTTCAGATGCCCGAACCGTCTTGGATTCAAGTTCAGCTCTGTCCCGTTCGAGTTTTTTGCGGTCAAGATCCAACTGCATAAAACCGTTCTGGAGGATCTGCATCTTCTTCTCAAAGAACATGTTCTCTTCCTTAAGTCTCTTTCTCTCGGCCAGGACCTTGGCATTAAGAGCCTTCATATCCTCATTGAACGCCGTCTTCTCCGTTATGAACTTCTCATATACTTTCTGTTGCTCAGCCTTCTCAGCCTTGATATCTTCTAAGACCTTCTCCTGCCTGGCTTTCTCTTCCTGGATCTTATCATATTGAGCGATGAGTTCTTCTCTTATCTGTAACATCTGCTCATATGTAACGGTCACATAGCCTTCGCCATTCTCGGATGAAGTCTCCTGTTCATCTTCGGCATAATCCGAATATACTTCGGTATAATCTTCGGTTACAGCAACATCTTCTATGGTCATATCCATAAACAATGTCCCTAAGATCAGTAATTATCCTTCGCTGTTATCCCTGTCGGGAAAAGCGATCTCTGTCGCCTCATCATTATCAGGCATATCCGCCTTCTTAGTCGATATCTTGTCAAGCACATCCGGAACAAGATCGACAAGTTTGGATAATGTATCCTGATTCTTGATATTTACAAGTTTGGTATGTCCGTCTTTGATAACTAAAACTGCGCTCGGTGTCATCTTACCTGTAAGTCCGCCGCCGGCTCCGTTCTTCTTATCACCTGAATTACCGCCTGCCGCGATACCGAATGACACATCAACAAGCGGTATGATCACTGTATCTCCGACCTGCTTCGCATCTCCTACAACTGTCTTGGTAGACAGTACGCTGTCAACATTTTTAAGTAAAGTCTCCATTGTATTGCTGAAGTTACTCATAGTATCATGCTCCTATTCTATCACTTGATATTCTTGAATCTCTTCAAAAACCTGCGACAATCCTTGTTTATAAATACCATCAGTGCCTGCCATAGTATCGGCGCGACGATTATTCGACCTCTTATCTTAGCCTGTATGCTCATTGTTTTTTCGTAATATACCGGCTCTATCGTAAGCCCTCGTCCTAAATATATATAAAAAACATTGTAAACAGACATTATCACGGAAGTCATATACGGATCATCAAGGCCGTAACGAACTCTTATATCGATATGTCTCGGAACAAGTGCCTTTAGCAGTTTGCCAAGCCTTAATTTACATACATCCCAGGCTGCTACAGTCTCAGGATCGCTCAGAAGTTCCGCATAAGCCTTTATCTTATCAACGGTTCCTAACCTCTCTTCGGTCAAACCAAACTCGGTGTCTTTATCTTCAGATCCTGTCGCCTCGTTTTTGTCATCATTTGATCCTGATGTCTGTTTGGTATCACCTTCAGGCTTATCCTTATCCTTTTTATTTTTGGGGGGCTTATTCTTGCGCGGGATAAGTTTTATGGGTATTATCAGTATTCGCAGAATGAGCTCAAATATATCATCGTATACTGCCGTCACTCCTAACAGCCAAAGCAGATAAGTCACTTTTGCCTTGAGATATGGCTTATCTTCGTAACTGCCGCGTATCCTGTATCTGACGGGAACAAACAGGATAATGAGAATGAGCAAAACGGCCAGCATAAGTATGCATAAAAGTATGATCCCTATGATCTTAAGTATCAGCAATAAAGTTGCCATCAGGGTCTACTCCCGCATCATATATCCGTAGATATCATATCCGCCCGTAGATTTGTATGCCTCGCCTGCTATACGTTCTATAAGGCCGATACATTCATCTGCGCTCCCGGCAAGACCGACTATATCCATATCTCTGTTATGCAGTATCTTCTGTTTGAGCATACCGTTATGGAAATACTCGAGTTTACCGCTGTCATGGTTAAGTACCATTACATACATATCCAAACTGCCCCTGCCCGTCTTAAGCTTCCACTTGGCCTTGGAAGGGTTCTTTACAGAGGGAGATAAATATAGATCCTTACGAAAACGCATCATAAATCTATTTTAATATACTCCAAAATATGCGTCAATAATTCTCTTTGCTATGGGCACTGCATACTCTCCGCCGCTTCCTATGCTCTCAACTATTATCGTAACGGATATCTGAGGATCGTCTGCGGGAGCAAATCCGGTAAACCAGGCATGTGAATCATCTGCATTTCCTCCGAATTCAGCCGAACCGGTCTTTCCTGCAGCTACGTAGAAATCAGATTGCAGACGTTTTCCGGTTCCGTATTCCACAACCGCCTTCATAAGTTCTCTAAGTTGTTCTGCCTCAGCTTCTGACATTATCTGCCTGTATACTTCGGGTTCATTCAGAACAAGTTCATTACCGTGAGCATCCTCTATACGATCGACTATATACGGTCTCATTACCTTGCCGCCATTTGCTATCCCGTTAGTTATCAGATTAAGCTGTAGAGGTGTGATCCCGACAGGTCCCTGACCTATGGATATCTGCGCCATATCCGAATCGGATGTATCAGATGATACCGTGAGTTTGCTCACAGAATAATTGAGTTCAAAAGGAAGCTTCTGATTGAACATCAGTTTATCAAGTGTCTTACTGTATTCATCTCTGTCAAGGCTCATACCGATATTGGCAAAGGATGCATTGCAGGATTTGGCAAAAGAGTGCTCTAAATCCACATGTCCATGGACCGAACCGTGATAACAGCTGATGCTCACATCCCCGTTTTTATATCTTCCGGTACAGTCATAGGAATAAGATTCGAATGTAGTCGGATTTTCTCTGATATATTCAAGTACTGTGGCTATCTTAAATGTTGAACCCGGAGCGTACATTCCCTGCGAAGCTCTGTTTACAAGCACGGAATCACCTGATAGATCCGTGGTATATCTTGTCCAGTTGTCTGCAACGGTATTGGGATCAAAATCGGGTTTCGATACCATGGCAAGGATCCGTCCGGTCTTAACCTCCGATACAACAACGGCGCCCTTGCAAACTCCCAAAGAATCACTCGCAACCTTCTGCAGATTATAATCAAGCGAAGTAAATACATCATTTCCGGGATTCTTCCTGCCCTCCATATCATTCTGTACCTTCTCGGAGAAAGGTATGTTGGAATTCAAAAGATAATAGTTTTCTGCCGCTTCTATACCGGATTTACCTTTAGTGGAGAAACCGACAGTATGTGCAAACAGATTTCCGTAAGGATAGTTCCTGCGTTCCTTTCCCTGTTCATCAGGTATGGTCTCTGCAAGTATCTTGCCGCCTCTGTCATATATTGTTCCTCTTCTGTTTTCGGCTGCGAGAAGTTTCTGCCTCGAATTATATGAATTACTTATAAGAACCTGTTCATGAGTACCTACATAGATGCACAGATAAATGATCATAGCAAGATATATGGCCATGAATGTTCCGACAGTGAGCCATGTTTCAACCGTACGGGGTTTGAGGTTAGTATGTTTATCATCATCCGCTTCCAATGAAGCATCACTGAATTCATTGTCGTCATAAACATATCTGTCACGCGTACTGTTTTTGCGTGAATTGGCAGTCTTAAATCTCTCATGCTCCGAATCTCTGTGATCGATGATCACACCCTGAACAGTATAAAAAATCAGAACGGAAGCCAATACACTCGTACCGCCGTAACTGACAAAAGGAAGCGTGACTCCGGTCAAGGGAATGAACTTGATCCCGCCGCCGACAGTCAGAAACACCTGGAAGATATACAGAACGCCGAATCCTCCTGCTAATAAGCGGTAGAATCTTCCGTCGGCTTTCATACACGTTCTCATCATTATCACAAAGCATGATAAGCATACAAGCAGCATGCATACGGCTGCAAATGTACCCATCTCTTCCGCAACTGCCGAGAATATAAAATCCGATTCAACGAACGGAATATCGCCCGGAACCCCTTTGCTTAAGCCTGTGCCGAAGAAATTGCCATGCCCCAACGCAAACAACGACTGTGATATCTGGTATCCCTGATTGTCTATAGTCGTAAACGGATCTCGAAATGCCTGAATACGAACCTGTACATGTCTGAATATCTTATAAGACACAAGCGCTCCGCAGATTCCGGCAACCAATCCTGCACCTAAGAACAGATAGCTTCTTGTAGCTATGAAGAGCATGCACAGATAGGTAACGAAGAATATGAGCGCGCTGCCTAAGTCTCTGGAAAATACAAGGATGAGTACGTGCGCAGCTGCAACAGATGTCACAACTACGATATCGATCAGGTCGGTTGCTTTACCGAGCATAGATGCGATGCAGAATACGAAGATTATCTTGACCACTTCAGAAGGCTGGAAGGTGATACCGCCGATAGTATAATTGAGTTTACTGCCGTGGATGGCCCGTCCCAAGATAAGTACAATCGACAAAAGTAACAGACCGGTTCCGGCATATAGAAAGCCAAGATCTTTAAGCCCTGCGAGTTTCTTCATAAGCATCGGAAAGAACATACCTGCGATGAGCGAGAAAGCAACTATGGCAAATTGCTTAAGCGCCTTATCAAAATCAAGTCTGCTCAAGATGATAAAACCGATACTGAGAAGAAGCGCCATATTATTGATAAGTACTCTGTCCGCTCTGGGATATATCGTATTTGTAAGGATTATACAGCCGAAAATCACGATCTGTACGAACAGTCCGAAGAACAGATAATCCAGTTTGCCCGTCTTAAGGCAGAGAGTTGAATAACCGAACGCCTGAATGAACAGGATATAGATACCCTGCCTTATATAAGTCCCCTTACTTTTAAGGTGATTCTCCGAACGAGCCTCATAGAGAATACATTCAAGTACGTAGAGCACCATAAAAGCTAAGATCATATATTTGGATAATTCGGTATATGCATATAACATCAGTCAGTCCCCTTATCCATATGCCCTGTAGTATGGTCTGCAACAGGGAAAACACGGCCGTTTCTGCCTGTATAATAATCCAGGAGCGCATTGATGATCTCGGGCGATTCGTCGGTAAGATCAGCACGAAGTCCGCCAAGACCGTATTTATCGATCCGATCCGATCTCTTATGATATGATGTCGGAAGCGCATTATATATCTCATTAAAGCAATGCTGACAATTCACATATACGGGTTCCTGTTTTCCGTATCTGTCCGTAAGAGAGTTCATTATCCTGTCATAGCTTCCCGTACATTTATCGAAGGTCTTCATCACGCAATTGGCACTGACCATGAGCGGTGCTCTTCCGTATATGACAAGATTAAGCCTGTTGACATATTCGGGATCAAGCTCATCTTCTGTCTCGTGCAGATTGAGTTCAAGCGGCAGAGTAACTTCGTCCGCAAGCCTAAGCATCTGCTTTAGTGCACTCCTGTTCCACACATATATACTGTGATCGGTTATGATCTTAAGAGATGTCTTGCCGGATAAAGTTTTAAGTTCTTCAAGATTTTTTACTAAAACTCCACCTATATTACAGTTTTTTACAAATAAAGGATCGTTTATATCCTTAAGAAAAGCCGACATATACTCATCCGAACGTCTCCTGTATATTCTCGGAAGAGACAATAACAATTCCTTATCATTGTTTATCTCACAGATTTTTTCAAGTTCATCTCTGCCGATACTGCCTTTATAGATAAGATCATAAGGAAGATATACTCTGATGTTGCCGGTATCATAGGACATTACCGCCTTAAATTGATCGGGATCTATGACGCTTATATCGGGGCAGCCTGTCACAGATCTGCGCGGTAATGATGATCTTGACACACATATATCTGTTGTCACGTTATCCTTATGAATATGATCTGCAGTCGCAACAGTTCTTTTAAGTCTATTAAGACGCTCTTCATTAAGTTTTTCGACCGCTCTCCTTCTCAGATCATTGAGCATACCAACAGGCAGAAAGCAGTCATCATCCATATCGAGCGTCATTATGTCCAATACATACGCAGTTCCGCCAAGCTTACGAAGTCTTGCTTCGGTTTCCTCTTTTGTCGCAGGTCTTCCTGTGGCCGCTTCAACAACATCTCCCGTAACGGTCACAATGACATCATTGTCATAATTCAATGTCAAAGACATTGGTTGTTTCACGTGAAAACAAGCGTTTCCCTGTATCTTTTGGCGTATATCCCTGCTATTGCTCCATTCTTTAAGCTCTGATATCTTATCGTTTGAAGGCCCGTTATATGAGGGGTCATCAAGAGTTATCATTTCACGCGAATTATGCGTATGCAGGTAACTTACAGAACGGCCTCCGCGAAGATAAAGCGTGCTCAGTTCGTCCTTATCATTGTATCCTTCTTCGGATCTGTCACCGTCAAGATGATCATCGATAGCTCTTCTGTATATTCTTGTGACACCCGTGACATATTCCGGACTTTTAAGTCTTCCTTCGATCTTGAAGGATTCGATGCCCGCATCAACCAGTTCGGGGATCTGATCTATCAGACACATATCCCTCATACTCAGAGGATATTTATCTTTGTTATATGGAAGCCTGCAAGGGCCGGCGCATCTTCCTCTGTTACCGCTTCTGCCTCCGAGAAAGGAACTGAAAAGACATGCACCGGAATACGAATAACACATGGCACCGTGAATGAAAACCTCCATTTCAAGTCCGGTCTCTTCTCTTATCGCGCATATCTCATCAAAGCTTAATTCTCTTGCAGCTACAACTCTGCATACTCCGAGCTCCTTAAGAAGCCGTGCGCTTTGCCCATGTGTCACCGTCATCTGAGTACTGGCATGAATCGGAAGTTCGGGGAAACAGTCTTTTAAGTAACCTATAAGACCGATATCCTGAACTATGATCCCGTCAAGGCCTTCTTCATACAAAGGTTTAAGAAACGGATAAATCTCATGCCATTCCCTTTCCTTAATAAGAGTATTAAGTGTCAGGTATATCTTTCTGTTATATGTATGAGCGTGGTCAAGCGCTTCTATAAGTTCAATATTCGTGAAATTATCCGCACTTGCCCTGGCGCCGAATCTTTGACCGGCAAGATAAACAGCATCTGCCCCGGCATTGATTGCGGCTTTAAGGCATTCCATATTTCCTGCAGGAGACAATAATTCTGTTTTTTTATGAGGATCTTTTGCCATTTGACGATTCTGCCTTACATATACATAGAGGGAATCACAAGATTCCCTCACAAATACCAAATATATAATATGATCACCGACTATGACAGATACGATATCATTGTTTCTTAAGTCCCTTTAGTTCTGTCTCAAGCCTTACGATCTTCTTGTCCTTCTCATTTAGTTCATCTCTTAAGATCTTATTGCTCTTATCGGCATTTTCCAATTTCATCTGAGCATTTACAAGATCATGTTTGAGATCGTACAGCTCTTTCTCCTTGTTTGCGAGTTCTTCTTTGAGTGATTCAACACGTGCAAACTCCTTAAAATAATCATCTGCAATATTGAGCTGCATCAGAATATTCTGATTCTCGAAGTTGGCCCTTCTGAATCCGTCAACCTGAGAGAATTCATTGAATTTGCCGTTGATATAGGAGGCAACCTTCTGGATATATTCCTCGCTCTCCTGACCGCTGATGGTATATACCTTCCCGCCTATGATAACCTCAACATCACTTTTCAAAGCCATACTCTTCTCTTCCCTCGATAAATACAAAATGTTGTGTCAAAAACATTCCGCAACACAAAATATATTATAGACTCAGCGCTATATAAATGCAAGCATCAATACATAGGGCTTTAGTCACATAACGATACCCAGATGCCTGTATGCTTCTTCCGTCACGCACCTTCCTTTCGGAGTTCTGTTAAGAAATCCGTTCATCAAAAGGAATGGCTCATATACATCCTCAATAGTCCCGGGGTCCTCGCCTATCGTAGCAGCCAATGTATCAAGTCCGACCGGACCGCCCGAGAATTTGTCGATTATAGTTGTAAGGATGTTTTTATCCGTCTTATCTAACCCCTTCTCATCGATATCTAAGATACTCAGCACTTCGGAAGCCACATCTTCGGTGATCTTACCGTCATATTTGACCTGCGCATAGTCTCTGACTCTTTTAAGCAACCTGTTAGCGATACGAGGCGTACCCCGGCTTCTTCTTGCCATCTCATACGCGCCTTTTTCATCAATATCTATTCCGAGTCTGTCAGCGGAATTGGTAATGATGGTCTTAAGCTCTGCCGGAGTGTAGAATTCAAGCTTCTGTATCATACCGAATCGATCTCTTAATGGCGCTGTCAGCATTCCTGCTCTTGTTGTCGCACCAACGAGAGTAAATCTCGCAAGCTTAAGTCTGTAGCTCCTTGCATCGGGACCTACGCCCGTAACAACATCTATAGCATAGTCTTCCATTGCCGGATACAACACTTCCTCTACCTGACGGTTAAGTCTGTGTATCTCATCGACAAACAGAAGATCGCCGTCACGAAGCTTACTGAGGATCGCAGCAAGCTCTCCGGGTTTTTCGATAGCAGGGCCGGACGTGATCTTGATATTCACGCCCATCTCATTGGCAAGAATGCACGCCAGAGTAGTCTTGCCGAGTCCGGGCGGTCCGTAGAGGAGAACATGATCCAGGCTTTCTCCTCTTCCTTTTGCCGCGTCGATATAGACCTGCATCGAAGCTTTTACCTTTTCCTGGCCTATATAGTCTTTCAGGTGTTCCGGACGCAGTATATTCTCATTTTTGATCTCATCGGTCTGAACCGATGTGTTTAAGATCTTACGTTCCATATGATCACTTATTTGGCGTTTATATAGTTTACAAGTCCTTCTGCATCAATGATCTTCTGCATAAATTCAGGGAAAGCCTGTCCCTTAAAAGATGTACCCTTGGTATTATTGGTAATGATACCCGTAGCAAAATCAACAGATACATCATCTCCGTCATCTATCCCTGCTACAGCTTCGGGGCACTCGATTATCGGAAGGCCGATATTGATCGAATTTCTGTAGAATATACGCGCAAAAGTCTCTGCGATCACGCAACTGATACCGCAGGCCTTGATAGCGATCGGGGCGTGTTCTCTTGATGATCCGCAGCCGAAATTCTTCTCTGCGACCATAATGTCTCCCGGTTTCATCTTAGAAAGGAAATCCTTGTCCAGATCCTCCATGCAGTGTGCAGCCAGTTCCTTAGGATCGGAACTGTTGAGATATCTCGCCGGGATTATGACATCCGTATCAACGTTATTCCCGTATTTGATCACTTTACCGTGTGC
>CAMNDJ010000025.1 GCA_946535225.1 uncultured Lachnospiraceae bacterium | reverse complement strand
CCTGAGCCTTATAAGGGTAAGGGTATCAAGTACGCTGATGAGCATATCAGACGCAAGGTTGGTAAGACCGGTAAGAAGTAATATAAGGAGAGTGAACAATGGTTAGTAAGAAATCAAGACAAGAAGTTCGTGTGAAGAAGCACTTAAAGACACGTAACCGTTTCAGCGGCACCGCTGAGAGGCCCAGACTCTCGGTATTCAGAAGCAATAATCATATGTATGCTCAAATTATAGACGATGAGGCAGCTACGACACTTGTAGCAGCCAGCACTGTTGAGAAGGACGTTAAGTCAGAGCTTAAGAAGACTAATGACGTTGAAGCAGCAGCATATGTAGGAACGGTCATAGCCAAGCGTGCGCTTGAGAAGGGCATTAAGGAGGTCGTATTCGACAGAGGCGGCTTCATTTATCAGGGCAAGATTAAGGCATTGGCAGAGGCGGCCAGAGAAGCCGGCTTAGAATTCTAGGAAAGGAAAGATAACATGAAACGATCTATCATAGATACAGAGAACATGGAATTAAGTGAGAAGGTTGTCTCTATCAAGCGCGTTACCAAGGTTGTCAAAGGTGGTCGTAACATGCGTTTCACCGCCCTGGTGGTAGTTGGAGATAACGCAGGTCATGTAGGAGCAGGCTTAGGCAAGGCTACTGAGATCCCTGAGGCGATCCGTAAGGGAAAAGAGGATGCCATTAAGAATATGGTGACTATAGCACTTGATGAGAACGGTTCGGTAACTCATGACCAGACAGGTAAGTTCGGTTCGGCCGAGG
This sequence comes from uncultured Lachnospiraceae bacterium, assembly GCA_946535225.1. Lineage (GTDB taxonomy): Bacteria > Bacillota > Clostridia > Lachnospirales > Lachnospiraceae > Colinaster. The sequence continues at coordinate 25,118 of CAMNDJ010000025.1, read as the reverse complement.
TATTACTCAAGAAGGCTCCCGAAGGTACCGGTATCATCGCAGGCGGCCCCGCAAGAAATGTGTGCGAGCTCGCAGGAATCAAGAATATACGTACCAAGTCACTTGGTTCAAATAACAAGCAGAACGTTGTATTGGCAACGATAGCAGGACTCAGCCAGGTTAAGGATCCTGAAGAAGTAGCCAAGAAGCGCGGTAAGACAGTGGAAGAGATTCTGGCATAGGAGGTATTAAGATGGCAGCAAAGAAAGAAAAAATGCTGAAGATAACATTGGTCAAGTCTCCTATAGGTGCTGTTCCCAAGAACAGGGCAACAGTAGAGGCCATGGGACTTACCAAGCTCAACAAGTCCGTTTTGTTACCGGACAATGACGCTACCAAGGGAATGATCCGCAAGGTCGGTTACATGCTCAAGGTAGAGGATGCAGAATAATAAAGGAGGTAAAGGCAATGGAATTATCTAACCTTAAGCCTGCAGAGGGCTCAAAGCACAGTGATAATTTTAGAAGAGGCCGCGGACACGGATCAGGCAACGGCAAGACAGCCGGCAAGGGTCATAAGGGTCAGAAGGCTCGTTCAGGAGCTCCCAGGATCGGCTTCGAAGGTGGACAGATGCCACTTTACAGAAGACTTCCCAAGCGTGGCTTCACCAATCGCAATACTAAGGAAATAGTAGCAATCAATATAAGTGAGCTCGAGAGATTCAGATCAGGTTCGAACGTTACCATCGAGAAGATGATGGAAGTCGGCCTTATCAAGGATCCCGGAGACGGAGTTAAGATCTTAGGAAACGGAGAACTTACCAAGAAGCTTAACGTCAAGGCCAATGCTTTCTCTGAGTCAGCCAAGGCCAAGATCGAGGAACTTGGTGGAACAGTAGAGGTGATCTGATGTTTACGACACTTAAGAATGCGTTAAAGATCAAAGATATTAGAAGCAAGCTTCTCTATACATTCGCGATGTTAGTTGTTATCCGTCTCGGATCACAGCTTCCGGTACCGGGTGTTGACAGAACGTATTTTGCGAGATGGTTTGCTGCACAGAGCGGCAACACGTTCAATTTCTTTGATGCTTTCACAGGCGGTTCTTTCCTGAACATGTCTGTATTCGCATTGAACATAACTCCTTACATCACATCTTCCATCATCATGCAGCTCATGACGATAGCGATACCTGCGCTTGAAGAGATGCAGAAGGAAGGGGAGGACGGACGTAAGAAGATCGCGTCCATAACCCGTTATGTGACTGTGGGTCTTGCACTCATAGAGTCTACGGCGATGGCTATAGGCTTTGGAAGGAGCGGCTTGTTGGAGCAGTTCAATGCTCTGAATGTGATCACGGTCATAACAGCTCTTACGGCAGGAAGTGCCGTACTCATGTGGATAGGTGAGCGTATCACCGAGAATGGTGTCGGTAACGGTATATCAATAGTCCTTATCATTAACATCATCTCACGTATCCCTCAGGATTTTGCGAGTCTCTATGAGCAGTTCGTTAAGGACAAAGCTATAGCACTTGCCGTACTTTCAGCAGTCATCATACTTGCGATAGTTGCAGCGATGATAGTTCTCGTAATAATCTTAAACGACGGAGAGCGCCGTATCCCGGTACAGTATGCCAAGAAGGTACAGGGACGCAGAATGGTAGGCGGAAACAGTACACATATTCCGCTCAAGATCAATACGGCAGGCGTTATTCCGATCATCTTCGCAAGCTCAATACTTGAGTTCCCTGTCATCATCAGTTCTTTGGTCGGTGTAAGGGCATCAGGAGTGGGTGCGGAGATACTTAAGGGCTTAAGCTCTAGCAACTGGTGCAGAGTCAACACTCCTCAGTATTCGTGGGGATTGGTCGTATACATCTTATTGGTTCTGTTCTTTGCTTACTTCTATACATCGATCACTTTCAATCCCATGGAAGTGGCAGATAATATGAAGAAGAGCGGCGGCTTCATTCCGGGTATCAGACCGGGTAAGCCTACGAGCGATTACTTAGGCAAGATACTTAAGTACATAATATTCATAGGTGCTTGCGGACTTACACTTATTGGCATACTTCCCTTCGTATTCAACGGGTTGTTCAATGCCAGCGTATCGTTCGGCGGTACCAGCCTTATAATCATCGTGAGCGTTATACTTGAGACGATCAAGCAGGTTGAGTCTCAGATGCTTGTAAGGAACTACAAGGGATTCTTAAATGACTAAATGAGTCAATGAATTCATATCAGGGCAAGACAGTGTCAAAGCTGTCTTGTCCGTTTCCCATTAAATGTCCAGGAGGAGATCTGATGAAGATTATAATGTTAGGAGCGCCGGGTGCCGGCAAGGGCACACAGGCCAAGATGATAGCTGATAAGTACGGTATCCCTCATGTTTCGACAGGAGATATCTTCAGAGCCAATATCAAGGAAGGCACACCTTTAGGTAAGGAAGCCAAAGGATACATGGATAAGGGCCAGTTGGTTCCGGATGAACTGACAGTCAGGATCCTTCTTGACAGAGTGGCAGATGACGATTGCAAAAACGGATACGTCTTAGACGGTTTCCCTCGTACGATACCTCAGGCCGAGGTGCTTGACAAGGCACTTACGGAGCGTGGAGACAAGGTGGATTTCGCGATCAACGTGGATGTTCCGGATGAGAACATAGTTAAGCGCATGGGCGGAAGAAGAGCCTGTGTTACATGCGGAGCCACTTATCATATCGAACATGTACCGCCCAAGAAGGAAGGTATCTGCGATAAGTGCGGATCAGAGCTTATCTTAAGGGATGATGACAAGCCTGAGACGGTACAGAAGAGACTGTCGGTATATCACGAGCAGACACAGCCTCTCATAGACTACTACACGAACAAGGGAATACTTAAGACCGTGGACGGAACAGTAGACATGATGGATGTATTCGCTGCGATAACGGATATCTTAGGATAAGAGGTAGACAATGGCAATTACGATTAAGTCAGAACGAGAGATCCAGCTTATGCGCGAATCCTGCAAACTGCTTGCCAAGGTTCACGAAGAGATGGCCAAGATCATAAGACCGGGTATTTCAACTTATGATATAGACAAACTCGGAGATCAGCTCATAAGAGGATTCGGTTGCACACCTAATTTCCTTGATTACAACGGTTTTCCGGCAAGCATATGCGTTTCCGTCAATGAGGAAGTTGTACACGGTATTCCGAATAAGCACAGGATATTGCAGGAAGGTGATATAGTGAGCCTTGACTGCGGACTCATATACAAAGGCTATCATTCGGATGCGGCCAGAACTTATGCGGTCGGAGAGGTAAGTCCTGAAGTACAGCAGCTCATGGATGTTACCAAGCAGGCGTTTTTCGAAGGGATCAAATACGCCAAGGCAGGCAATCATCTTTTCGACATATCAAATGCGATAGACGATTATGTATCCGGCTTCGGATACGGAATAGTAAGAGAACTGGTAGGTCACGGAATAGGCACGGTCCTTCATGAGGATCCTCAGATCCCCAATTTCAGACAGAACAGAAGGGGACCCAAGCTCTACCCGGGAATGACGTTAGCCATAGAGCCCATGATCAATATGGGAAGAGCCGATGTGGAATGGCTCGATGACGACTGGACAGTCGTAGCCGAAGACGGACTTCCGTCAGCTCATTATGAGAATACGATACTCATAACAGAGGGTGAACCCGAGATTCTTACCATATTATAAGTTATACAAGGAGATTTAAATGTCAAAGAGTGATGTAATCGAGATCGAAGGCAAAGTCGTAGAGAAACTTCCCAACACCATGTTCAAGGTGGAACTTGAGAACGGCCATGTGGTACTTGCTCATATAAGCGGAAAGCTTCGTCAGAATTTCATAAGGATACTTCCCGGAGACAAGGTAACTCTGGAAATGAGCCCTTATGATCTCTCAAAAGGCAGGATCGTCTGGAGAGACAAATAAAAATAAAAAAACTGTTTACAAGGCGTATACGCTTTGATATAATGTTATTCGGACTTTTTATGGAACCAGGTAGAAAGGAGGTCTAAGAAATGAAGGTTAGATCATCAGTTAAGCCGATTTGTGAAAAGTGCAAGATCATTAAGAGGAAAGGTTCAATTAGAGTAATCTGCGAGAACCCTAAGCACAAACAGAGACAGGGTTGATATAGCATAGATTCCGAAGCCACGGAACAGTTCTATTGATACCGAAACTAATGTTCAAGCATTTTCTATTTCGGAAAGGCAAGTAAGGACTTGCTGGGTGAGAGATCACCCCAATCAATCAGTACAGTAACAGACGGCTTAAGTCCGTCAGCACAGGAGGAAAGAAAAATGGCTCGTATTGCAGGTGTAGACCTACCAAGAGACAAGAGAGTAGAGATCGGTCTTACATATATATATGGTATAGGCCGCGTAAGTTCAAACAAGATCCTTGAGAAGGCTAAGGTTAATCCCGATACCCGTGTAAGAGATCTTACAAGTGAGGAAGAGAAGAGGATCAGCGAAGTTATCGAGAGTGAGTACATGGTAGAAGGTGATCTCAGAAGAGAGACCGCACTTAATATCAAGAGACTTCAGGAGATCGGTTGCTACAGAGGTATCCGTCACAGACGTAACCTTCCCGTTCGTGGTCAGAAGACCAAGACCAATGCGCGTACACGTAAGGGTCCTAAGAGAACAGTAGCAAACAAGAAGAAGTAATTTTTAGCAGTAAGTTAGTTTTTCTAACTGTCAGGGACGAAGCGGGCATAACGTCCGTGGATATGTGACACTGTCCCTCTATACGTTATTCGTATAGGTCAATAGGAAGAAAGAGGTAATATAATGGCAAAGACGACCAAGAAGGTGACCAAGAAGCGTGTCAAGAAGAATATTGAGCATGGTCAGGCTCATATTCAGGCTTCTTTTAACAACACCATCGTAACACTTACGGATGACCAGGGTAATGCATTAAGCTGGGCTTCAGCAGGCGGACTCGGATTCAGAGGTTCCAAGAAGTCTACTCCCTATGCAGCACAGATGGCAGCTGAAACAGCTACCAAGGCAGCTCTTATTCACGGCCTTAAGAAGGTTGATGTCTTCGTTAAGGGACCCGGTTCAGGACGTGAAGCAGCTATCAGAGCTTTACAGGCTAACGGTCTTCAGGTTGAGTCTATCAGAGACGTGACACCTGTACCGCACAACGGATGCAGACCGCCTAAGAGACGTCGTGTTTAATTGTTGTTTATCATTTGTTAGTTAGTCGTATGGATGAAGGCCCCGCTGCGGGGTTGTAAACATAATCAAAGAAGGAGATTAAAATGGCAGTAAATCGCACACCCGTGCTTAAGAGATGCAGATCATTAGATCTTGATCCTGTATTCTTAGGCTACGATAAGAAGTCAAACAGACAGAAGACACATGGCAATAAGAAGATGAGTGAATATGGCTTACAGCTTCGTGAGAAGCAGAAAGCCAAGTTCATCTACGGAGTACTTGAGAAGCCTTTCCGTAACTACTATGAGAAGGCTGACAGAATGAAGGGTATGACCGGTGAGAACCTTATGGTGCTCTTAGAGAGCAGACTTGATTCTGTAGTATTCAGAATGGGATTTGCAAGAACCCGTAAGGAAGCAAGACAGATCGTTGACCACAAGAGCGTGACAGTTAACGGCAAGGTCATCAACATACCTTCATACCAGATCAAGGCCGGAGATGTTATTGCGATCTCAGAGAAGGCCAAGTCTCTTCAGAGATTTAAGGATATAGTAGAGGTAACAGGCTCAAGGATCACACCCGAATGGATGGATGTGGATATCGAAGATCTTAAGGGTACCATCAAGAATCTTCCTACAAGAGATATGATCGATGTACCTGTTGACGAGATGCTTATAGTCGAGTTGTATTCTAAGTAATTGAATTCTTCAATGGAGGAAATTGGATGTTCGATTTTGAGAGACCTAATATTGAGATCACAGAAGTTTCTGATGACAAGAAGTACGGCAGGTTTGTCGTAGAGCCTCTTGAGAGAGGTTACGGTATCACACTGGGCAATTCATTGCGCAGGATCATGCTCTCATCACTTCCGGGAGCAGCAGTGAGCCAGGTCAAGATAGACGGTGTATTGCATGAGTTTTCATCAATACCCGGTGTCAAGGAAGACGTTACTGAGATAATCATGAACGTCAAGAGCCTTGCGATCAAGAATAAGTCCGAGAGTTTCGAGCCTAAGACGGCTATAATCGAGTTTGAGGGCGAGGGTGTTGTTAAGGCATCCGACATTCGCGTAGATTCCGATATAGAGATACTTAATCCCAATCAGACCATCGCTACATTAAGCGGCGGCAAGCTCTATATGGAACTTACGATCACCAAGGGCAGAGGTTATGTCTCTGCTGACAAGAACAAGAATGATGATCTCCCGATAGGTGTGATAGCCATAGATTCTATCTACACTCCTGTTGAGAGAGTAAATGTTACAGTTGAGAATACACGTGTGGGACATATCACGGATTATGACAAGCTCACACTCGATGTATCGACAAACGGAACCGTGACTCCCGATGAGGCAGTCAGCCTTGCGGCTAAGGTATTAAGTGAGCACTTAAGCCTCTTCATTGACCTGTCAGATGCAGGTGAGAGTCTTCAGGTAATGGCTAAGAAGGAGAAAGAGGGCAGCGAGAAGACACTTCTTGTTATGAGCATAGATGAGCTCGAGCTCTCAGTTCGTTCTTATAACTGCCTTAAGCGTGCAGGCATCAATACCGTTCAGGAGCTCATCAACAAGACTCCCGATGATATGATGAAGGTACGTAACCTCGGCAAGAAGTCTCTTGATGAGGTACTGGCAAAGCTTGACGAGTTAGGACTTAAGTTAAGCCCCAACAATAACTGATCAACAATACGGGTCGGGTAAAACCGATGAGTACCGGCTCGCATCTTCCCCGGAACCGTAAGACCGCCGGCAGGTTTCGAAAGAAAAGGAGAGTAAAATGGCAAAGTACAGAAAATTAAGCAGAACATCAGATCAGAGAAGAGCGTTACTTAAGAATCAGGTAACAGCACTCCTCTACAACGGCAAGATCGTAACTACCGAAGCTAAGGCTAAGGAAGTTCAGAAGATCGCCGAAGGACTCATCGCACTTGCTGTTAAGGAGCAGAGCAACTTCGAGACAGTCACTGTCAAGGCTAAGGTTGCCCGCAAGGACAAGGACGGCAAGAGAGTCAAGGAAGTTAAGGACGGCAAGAAGGTTACCGTTTATGACGAAGTTGACAAGGAGATCAAGAAGGATATGCCTTCAAGACTCCATGCTCGCAGACAGATGCTCAAGGCTCTGGTTCCTGTCAAGGCTGTTCCCGCAGAGAGCGCCGGCAAGAAGAAGAATACCAAGAGCGTGGATATGCCTGCTAAGCTCTTCGATGAGATAGCTCCCAAGTATACATCACGTAACGGCGGATATACAAGAATCGTTAAGATCGGTCAGCGTAAGGGCGACGGCGCGATGGAAGTACTTCTCGAGTTAGTTTAAGATGTAAGCAACGCAAAGGCCTGACTATACAGTCAGGCCTTTTTCATAATGTTGATCTTATCACGGAAAGACGGATAGTCATGGAATTAATCAGAACCAAAGATCTGAAACATGAATATATCAAAAGAGATGAGAACGGCGAAGAGACAGGCAGGGTATGTGCGGTAGACGGTGTAGATCTGTCGGTAGAAGCCGGGCAGTTCATCTCCATACTCGGCTCGAACGGCTCAGGCAAGTCGACTCTCGCATCACACTTAAACGCCATTCTTTTTCCCACTGAAGGCACAGTGTGGGTGGACGGCATGGACACAAAAGATCAGAGCAATGTCTGGGATATCAGGCAGACGGCAGGAATGGTATTCCAGAATCCCGACAATCAGATCATCGGCCAGATAGTCGAAGAGGATGTCGGATTCGGACCGGAGAACATGGGTATCCCTACGGCACAGATATGGGAGAGAGTTGAGGAATCGCTCAAGGCTGTAGGAATGTGGGAGTATCGCAAGCATTCACCGGGAAGGCTTTCCGGCGGACAGAAGCAGAGGGTGTCGATCGCCGGTGTGATCGCCATGCATCCCAAATGCATCGTGATGGATGAACCTACGGCGATGTTAGATCCGAGCGGCAGACGTGAGGTCATAAGGGCAGCAAGGGCGCTCAATGATGTAGAGAAGGTGACTGTCATCCTCATCACCCATTACATGGATGAAGTCATTTATTCGGACAAGGTATTCGTGATGGATAAGGGCAAGGTCGTAATGAGCGGAACGCCCGGAGAGATATTCACTGAGAGGGATAAGCTTAAACAGTACAGGCTCGATGTGCCGCAGGTCACGATGTTAGCATATGAACTAAGAAAAAGAGGGCTGGACATACCGGCGGATGTATTGTCGAGCGAAGATCTGGTAAAGGAACTCACCTCAAGATACAGTATTTGACCGAGATGGTCAACACAACATATTATGATCCTTGAATTCAAAGACGTAAACTACATATATGACCCGGACAGCACCATATCTTCGGTCGCGCTTAAGGATATCAACCTCAGTATCAGAGAGGGTGTGTTCTATGCGCTCATCGGTCATACGGGCTCGGGCAAATCGACGCTCATCCAGCATATGAACGGATTGATACAGCCGACTTCGGGAGAGGTCCTCTATAAGGGTATGTCTCTCAGGGATAAGAATGCGGATCTTAAGATGATCAGGAGCAGGGTCGGGCTGGTATTTCAGTATCCGGAGCATCAGCTCTTTGAGACGACAGTCTATGATGACGTGGCCTTCGGACCTAAGAATCTGAAACTGCCAAAGGATGAGATCGATGCACGTGTGAAAGAGGCACTGATACTTACCGGCGTCGATGAGAGTGTATGGCAGAATTCACCTTTTGAGCTGTCAGGCGGGCAGAAGAGGAGAGTAGCAATAGCCGGAGTTCTGGCTATGAAGCCGGAGGTACTCATACTCGATGAACCCACGGCAGGACTGGATCCCGGCGGAAGAGACGAGATATTGAATGTACTTAAAAGGCTGCATAGCGAAGAAAAGATAACTATCATACTCGTAAGCCACAGTATGGAAGATGTGGCCGGATATGCAGACAGGATCATAGTCATGAACAAGGGACATATAGAATATGAAGACAGTCCCGTTCAGATATTCAGGCATGCGGAGGAACTTAAGAACATGGGTCTGTCCGTTCCGCAGGTCACTGATGTGCTCACGAGACTTAAGAGTAAGGGCTGGCCGGTTAAGGACGGTATAATAACCGTAAGTGAAGCGGCAGATGAGATAATGAGGGTGTTGGGCAAAGCCTGATACGGTGTTCGGTATATGAGAGACAGGATGACCTTAGGTCAGTATTATCAGACGGATTCCGTCCTGCACAGGATGGATCCCAGAGTCAAACTGACAGGTACAATTGCATATATAGCGGCTCTGTTCCTTGCAGGAAACGTGTGGGGTTATCTGCTTGCGACGATCTTCCTTATAGTGGTGATCGCCCTGTCTAAGGTGCCAATAAGGTTTATGCTTAAGGGTATGAGATCGATCGCTTTTCTGATAACACTCACGGTGGTATTCAATCTGTTCATGACTCCGGGTGATGAGCTTATAGCTGTCTGGAAACTGCATATCACCAGAGAAGGTCTGATACTGGCTGTAAGCATGGCGGTCAGGCTTACTTATCTGATCATCGGATCAAATATCATGACGCTCACTACTACCCCCAACGCACTGACGGACGGGATGGAGAGTCTGCTTAGTCCGCTCAAGGTGCTGCATGCACCGGTTCATGAAGTGGCTATGATGATGTCGATAGCGCTCCGCTTCATTCCCATACTCATGGAGGAGACGGATAAGATAATGAAGGCGCAGATGGCCAGAGGTGCAAGCTTCGATGAGGGCGGACTGATCATGAGAGCCAAGAGCATGGTCCCGCTGCTCGTACCTTTATTTGTCTCAGCGTTCAGACGTGCCGGAGATCTGGCGCTTGCCATGGAAGCGAGAGGCTACAGAGGCGGCGATGCCAGGACTAAGATGAAACCTCTGCATTATGAGATGCGCGACTATATCGGATACTGTGTGCTCGTACTGCTTATAGCGGCTGCGATAGTACTGCGGATCATAAAGCTGCCGTTCTAAGTAACCGGCGATACAGGCGGGTATGATGACCCGGGAGAATATATGAGCAAAAAAGACCGAAACAAACTTATCAGCACAATTGGACTGTTGATCGCAGTGATCGTTCTTCTGGCCCTCACAATAAGATTTTTGGGAGGCTCTGAGACTCTGTCCGAATATGCCAAGGATCATCCTGAAGAGCAGATCGGCCCTCAGATCACTCCGATAGCGGAAGATACGGAGGAAGCGGAAGATACGGAGAAAGCGGAGGATGCGGAAGGTAAGGTCGATCCTTCGCCGTCTGCAGAAGTTAAGCCGGTGGATGTGACGGATCAGAAAGACGTTGCTTCTAAGGCCGGACCGGATACAGAACCTGTTGCAGGATCTGAGATCACGCAGTTTGATGATGTTGAAACGCCGGAGCGCGTGACATATGCGGAAGGATTCTATTATGAGCCTATACCTCAGGTGATAAGGGATAAGATGAAGGGTGTATCCTATCCGCCGGATATAGATGAGAATCGCGTTAACTATGATATGCTCAGGTACGTGCGTCTTAAGTATATAGATTTCGACGGCAATGAGGCCGAAGGCGAGATGGTATGTAACGCAGCGATCGCTCAGGATGTCGTGGAGATATTCCATGAGCTGTATCTGCAGGGTTATCAGATAGAGAGCATAAGACTCATAGATGATTATGATGCGGATGATACGGCATCGATGCTTGATAACAACACGAGCTGTTTCTGTTACAGGACTGTGGAAGGAAGCACACATCTGTCCAACCACGCCTACGGAAGAGCCATAGACCTCAATCCCTTCTACAACCCCTATATAGTTTTCGGTAAGGGAGAGAACGGCGGGGATTATATCTCGCCTGAAGGAAGTGAGATATATGTTGACAGAACGGCGGATTTCCCGCACAAGATAGATGAGAACGACCTCGCATGCAGACTGTTTAAGCAGCATGGTTTTAAGTGGGGCGGGGACTGGAATACCATGAAGGATTACCAGCATTTTGAGAAGAAGGCATAAGGGAAAAAGACGGGCGACTGAGTTACGCGAAAGCCCGGAATGTATTTTATACAGGGCGAACTATGAGAAGGATATTGCTTACGGTAGCATATGACGGAACAGAATATCACGGATGGCAGGTTCAGGAGGGCGTGAGGACTGTTGAAGGTGAACTTAACCGTGCGATACAGAAATTGACCGGATCGGTCACCGAGGTCATCGGGGCATCAAGGACTGATGCAGGTGTTCACGGGCTGTGCAATCGGGCTGTGTTCGACACGGAGAGTACAATACCTGCAGACCGCTTTATGCCCGGGATCAACACATTTTTGCCACATGACATTCGTGTCACATCTTCTAAGGAAGTAGCTGAAGACTGGCATCCAAGGAAAGTGTCAACATATAAGACATATGAATACAGGATCGACAGGGGCGAGGTGCCCAATCCTTTAAGAGACAGATATACATGGAATGTCTGGGGAGAACTGGATATCGAGATGATGAGAGAGGCGGCGGCTTATCTTGTCGGGACACACGACTTTACGAGTTTCTGTGCGGCGGCTTCTCCGGTGGAAGATAAGGTTCGGGAGATAATCGCGATAGATATCAATGAGCACGGACAGGAGCTGTCGATAAGAGTCAAGGGCAGCGGTTTCCTCTATAATATGGTAAGGATAATAGTCGGGACACTTATCGCGGTCGGACAGAAGAAACTGGAGCCTGAGAGGATGCAGGAGATACTGGATGCAGCAGACAGGACAAGGGCAGGGCAGACGGCACCGGCCAAGGGACTGACGCTTGTGCTCATCGAAGATGCATGGAAGCAGAGTGATATCTGAAAAAGGTGATACCAAAAATAAACATAGAAGATATCGCTTCGGTGTGGTATCATAACAGAGCAGGTCATTGCTGTATGACTTGTTCGACGATAATATCAGACTAAAGAACAGTAATAATATTATATAAGAATGGAGAGAAAAATGAGCGAGATACCTTACAAGATCTATCTTGAAGAGAATGAGATGCCGAAGGAATGGTACAATGTCCGCGGTGATATGAAGAAGAAACCGGCACCTATACTTAATCCGGGAACGCTTAAGCCCGTGACCAAGGAGGAATTGTCCGGAATATTCTGCGAGGAGCTGGCAGAGCAGGAACTTGATGACACATCAAGGTTTATAGAGATACCCGAAGAGATAAGGAATTTCTACAAGATGTACAGACCTTCTCCTCTTGTAAGAGCATATTGCTTAGAGAAGAAACTTGGTACCCCCGCTCATATTTATTATAAGTTCGAGGGTAACAATACCTCGGGATCGCATAAGCTCAATTCGGCGATCGCTCAGGCATATTATGCCAAGAAGCAGGGCCTTAAGGGCGTGACCACGGAGACCGGTGCAGGTCAGTGGGGTACGGCACTGTCAATGGCCTGCTCATACTTCGATCTTGACTGCCAGGTATACATGGTCAAGGTCTCCTATGAGCAGAAGCCTTTCAGACGTGAAGTCATGCGTACATACGGAGCCAAGGTAACACCTTCTCCTTCTATGGATACTGAAGTAGGTCGTAAGATCAATGCCGAATTCCCGGGTACTACGGGAAGTCTTGGCTGTGCTATCTCAGAGGCGGTTGAGGCAGCTGTATCTCAGGAAGGTTACAGATATGTGCTCGGTTCGGTGCTTTCTCAGGTACTCCTTCATCAGTCTGTCATAGGTCTTGAGGCCAAGGCAGCTCTTGACAAGTACGGTATCAAGGCAGATATGATCATCGGATGCGCAGGCGGCGGATCCAACTTAGGCGGTCTTATCTCTCCTTTTGCAGGTGAGATACTGCGTGGTGAGAATAACTATGAGATCATTGCTGTTGAGCCTGCATCATGTCCTTCGCTTACAAGAGGCGTATATGCATATGACTTCTGCGATACGGGTAAAGTCTGCCCGCTTGCTAAGATGTATACGCTCGGAAGCGGTTTCATCCCTTCAGCGAACCATGCGGGCGGATTAAGATATCACGGAATGAGTTCTATCGTATCTGAGCTTTATGATCAGGGTATAATCAAGGCAAGAAGCGTTGAGCAGACTAAAGTATTCGAAGCTGCAGAGACGTTTGCGCGCGTTGAGGGCATTCTTCCCGCTCCTGAGTCAAGCCATGCTATAAGAGTAGCCATAGATGAGGCTCTTAAGTGCAAGGAGACAGGCGAAGAGAAGAACATCGTATTCGGCCTTACGGGCACGGGTTATTTCGACCTCGTTGCTTATCAGAAGTACAATGACGGAGAGATGAGTGACTACATCCCTACAGATGAGGATCTTAAGAAGTCTATCGATCTTCTTCCCAAGGTGGAAGCATAGGATAAGAACAATAAAATGATTAGAACGGTCGCCGGCCTTTTGGTCGGCGATCTTTGGGTTTATCAATACTTCGATTTTTATGCTAAAATTGTTGACACACCCCCGTGTGTGTCGTATAATCGTACAGTGTGACCGTCGGATGGAGGGCGGTCTTTGGCGTGGAGAAAAGTCAATAGCCCCGATTTTTCCATACGTCCGCATATATGTAACAATCAAGAATGAGCAAAGGAGATACATATGAAGACATTCATGGCCAACCCTGATAAGGTTGATAGAAAATGGTATGTAGTGGATGCCGAAGGTCAGACACTCGGCCGCCTTGCTTCAGAAGTAGCTAAGGTGCTTCGCGGCAAGAACAAGCCTATCTTCACTCCGCATATAGATACAGGTGACTATGTGATAGTCATCAATGCTGAGAAGGTAGCAGTAACAGGTAAGAAGCTTGATCAGAAGGTTTATTATCATCATTCAGACTACGTAGGCGGTATGAAGGAGACAACACTCAGAGAGAAGATCGCCAAGAAGCCTGAAGAGGTTATAGAGCTTGCTGTTAAGGGTATGCTTCCTAAGGGACCCTTAGGCAGACAGATGTATAAGAAGTTATTCGTTTACGCAGGACCGGAGCACAAGCATGCCGCTCAGAAGCCTGAGGTATTAACGTTCTAAGGATAGGAAAGGAGAATAGTAATGGCTAAGGCTAAGAAAGGTACTCAGTACTACGGTACCGGCAGAAGAAAAAGCTCTATCGCAAGAGTTTATCTGGTACCCGGTAAGGGAAATATAACGATCAATAAGAGAGACATTGATGATTACTTCGGTCTTGAGACACTTAAGGTTGTCGTTCGTCAGCCTCTTGTAGCAACAGATAATGTTGAGAAGTTTGACGTTAAGGTCAATGTTAAGGGCGGTGGTTTCACCGGCCAGGCAGGTGCCATCAGACATGGTATCGCAAGAGCTCTCCTTCAGGTAGATGAGGAGTTCAGACCTGCGCTTAAGGCAGCAGGATATCTCACAAGAGATCCTCGTATGAAAGAGCGTAAGAAGTACGGTCTCAAAGCCGCAAGACGCGCACCTCAGTTCAGTAAGAGATAGGATTTACTACAGCATATTTCAAACCCCGGAATTTTTTCCGGGGTTTTTTATTATTTTCTGCAACTTTTTGAAACCCAGCTCGCTCTATATAAATGTAAGTAAGAAAAAGCCGTAGAAAACGGCCTTGTGAAAAGAGAAAGAGAGGTTTCAAAATGAAGAAGAGAGTAATAAGTATTTTGGTTATGTCAGTGGCTATCATTTGTTTAGCAGGATGCGGAAAAGAAAGAGATTCCAGACAGAGTTCAACGCTTGAATGTTCTCATGAGACCACAAAAAAAGATAAGCGCGATCATGATAATGCTGATAGGCATGGTAAGCACATCGAAAGGGATGAAAAGGTCGGCATCACAATGACAAAGGTTGATACTACGGAGAATGAAAAATATGCATGTAGATGGTAAAATAGAGAATATTGAGATACTGGATGATAGAGTATCTTACAGCATATCTACTGATAATAAGAGAATCTGTGTTCATTCAAAAAACAGGCAGGCAGTTAAGGATGCAGTTTTTTTGAGAAAAGGACAAAACATAAGGATAAAAGGAACAGATGACAAGGATGGCATTCTGGTTCAAGAAGCCAGGATCGATATAAGAAAGATTGGAGGGGGATCATATGAAGACACCGAACGAATTGATAGAAAAGATTGATCTGCTAAGATCGGGAAATACTGAAGTGTTTGCTGATGTATATGAAGCAAGTTACAAATACCTGCATACCTGTGTGATCCATATAGTGAAGAATGAAGACATCGCGCAGGATATGCTTCAGGAAGCATATGTCGAGATATTCAAAAATATTGGGCAACTAAAATCTTCTGAAGATTTCCTTAGTTGGGCTGCGACCATAGCGAACCGTAAATGCTTTGCATATATCAAGAAGGACAGAGATATTCTGGTTGATGAGCAGAAGGATGACGAAGGTAAGGAGACAGACTTCTTTGAATCTGTTGCGGATGACGAGTCCTTTATCCCGGAGAACATATTTGATAACAGAGAAAAGATCAAGATGATCCGAGAGATCATAGATGATCTGTCGGATGTTCAGAGGGCCTGTGTCATAGGATTCTACTATAACGAGCAGAAACAGGATGAGATCGCAAGCGAATTAGGCATTCCCGTCAATACGGTCAAGTCCCATCTTAACAGAGCCAAAGCTAAGATAAAGGATGCGGTAGGTGATATCGAGAAAAAGCAGGGAGTCAAGCTCTACTCATTCTCGCCGTTTATGCTTCTGCTTCTGTCATACGAGGCAAAAGATTTTGCAGCAAAAGCAGCCGTCCCGGCCATGGGAGAAGGTATCACAACGGCTGTGGCCTCTGTTGGTTCCGCAACTGCTTCAACAGCAGGAAAAGTTGTCGGAGCTAAGGCAGCGAAGGCGACCACGATTGCATTAAAGACCAAGATCGCGATAGGAGCAGCTGTTGCCGCTGTAGGTGTAGCAACGGTAGTAGGAGTAGTTAATAACAGGTCTGATAAACACGAAAATGTATCTGATGTCAGTGAGCAGGCAGAGCATATTGCGGAAGAAGGATCTGCAGAAAGCGGTAGGTCTGTAGAAGAGATTGTAGCACAGGCATCAGAGGCGATCGCCATAGAAGACTATGATGCAGCAATGGAACTTGCAAAAGAGGCAGGCGGAATAGATTCTGCAGCTGAAAATCAAATCAGGGATATGGTAAAAGATGCATATCTGGGTAAGATTGACGACTGTACAGAAAAAGAGGACTATGAGGCTGCATATTCCCTTATAAATGAGGGGAATGAGAAACTGGGCAATAATGCGCTGGACGACAAGCTTTCCGGTATTCCCTATGCGGTAGCGAATGGAGCTGAGTTTACAACAATTGATGAGGTTGAGGGGCATCTCTTCATAGAGTTTTATGAAAATAAGGGCGATGATATTTATAGAGTTACTGATCCGAAATTTACGTATAGAGATAAGGAATGCAAAGTAAAGATTAACAATATAGAAATGAACAATACTGGAGACGGCTATAAAGAATATACCATCACGGCCTCTGTAGACGCATCATACACTATTTCTCATCCGATAACTGATGAGAATGTATACTGGTTTACAGATACGCCAGGTTTGCGTTTCTTTGATTACTATTCAGGTTTGGTCATTAACACTTCGGATTTAAGCATGAAAGATTTGATAACCACAAAGGTGAGTGGAGAAAAAGACAATGTCATATCGTGGAATGGAATTGATTATTCAATTCTGATTTCGGCAGAAAGAAAGAGAAGTGATCCTTGGGCGGGAGAGGCGACAGAAGAAAACGGAATGACTAATGTTAAGAGAAACGAACACAAGGATCTGACATATACTATTCGATGTCCGGAAGATTATGACGGATTATGTATCTACCTGTATGATGCATCTCAAATAACAGAAGATACTGAGAAAAAGAGATTTGATGCAGTATTTGATGCAAGCGGAAAGTATGTTGAGGATACTGAGACAGAAAACAACCAAATTAGATATATGTTCCAGTACCAGGAGATAGATAACGAGGTACATTCTGCAGATTTTTATCATATTATGCGTGTAACGGATGATATTGCAAGTGTGGAAGAAGCGGAAGTCAATGATAACAATGCAGCAAACACGAATCAGACGGTCAAAACTGACACGTCAAAAGTTACGGAACAAAAGGCGGCATCTGCACAGACAACCACTAAACAGTATTCAAACACAACAGGCCTTAATATAGATCCTGAATTCGGTTATGATGGATGGGCTGATAATCTTCCGTATGTAGACCCGGATTATGATCCTACATTGGAATGGACTGAAGAGGAAAAGGCAATAGCCCGCTCGTTGAGGTTTGAATAGAATCAATCCGGATTGATTAAAAGAAAAGAAGAAAAAGGGACATTCCATGGACCCGAGAGACGGGTTGTGGGATGTCCTTTCTACATGCTGTAAGGAATGGTGTAATTTAATATTGACTGAGCACCACATATTGTTTATAATAATAAACATGGATGAGAATGTAAGAAAATCAAATAAAGCAATAATAATGCCGGGGACGATGAAACAGTTAGTGCAGGTCGGAGAGCAGATAAGACTTGCAAGGTTGCGCCGTAAGTATTCTGTTAAGATGGTGTCAGACAGAGCCGGTATAAGTAGAGCCACTCTCTGGAAAGTGGAGAAGGGAGATCCCGGTGTTGCTATAGGAATTTATGCCAAGGTACTGGCCGCAATCGGACTCCCGAATGATATCACACTGCTTGCAAGAGATGATGAGTTGGGTCGATTGATCCAGGATGCTGAGTTGTTGGATAAGGGCAGGAAGAAGTGAAGAGATTTGAGGTTCATGCCGGGTGGATGCCCACACCGGAATTGATAGGTATATGCAATATTGAAAATGCAAGAGGGAAGGAGACTATTTCTTTTTCCTATACCGAATCGTGGCTTGTTCAGTATTCAGGACTTATCATTGATCCGGATATATATCCTATGACAGGCAGGCAGTATCCGCCGGGTGAGAAGAACTGCTTTGGCTTTTTAGCCGATATTGCGCCGGACAGGTGGGGCAGGACTCTGATGAAGCGCAAAGAGGCGGCGTTGGCACGAGAAGAGAATCGAGCCAAGCGTACGCTTATGGAGAGTGACTTTATTCTGGGAGTGAGTGATGTCGGCCGTATAGGTGGAATAAGATTGTATGATCCTGAAAAGGACGCGTATATTTCTGACGGATCTGCACTTTCAATTCCGCCTGTAGAAATGTTAAGGAAACTTGAGGATGCATCGATCCATTTGGAGGATGATGCATCAGATGAAGGCGAGTGGCTTAAGAATCTGATAGAACCCGGATCTTCGCTTGGTGGGGCTCGACCTAAGGCTAATGTTATAGATGAGAAAGGCAATATCTGGATAGCCAAATTTCCTTCAAAAAAAGATGAATATGATGTCGGTGCATGGGAAATGGTTGCACATGAACTTGCATTAAGATGCGGGCTGGATGTCCCTCGGGCAGAACTCAAAAGATTATCAAAGTACGGAAGTACATATATGACAGAGAGGTTTGACCGTGACGGGGATAGCAGGATACATTATGCCTCGGCAATGACTATGCTGGGACAGACTGACGATTCGAATGATGATACAGGTTATATAGATATTGCCGAAGTGATAGAGAGAATATGTGAACGGCCAACCGAAGATCTTAATGAATTGTGGAACAGAATGATATTCAACATATGTATATCTAATACAGATGATCATTTAAGAAATCATGGTTTTGTACTTAGTGAATCCGGATGGAGACTGTCAAAGGCATTTGACATTAACCCAAGTATTGATAAAGAAGAGATGTCGCTATATATTTCGGGAAGTAAAAAGAAGAGCATAGATGAAGCGATAGATGCTGCAGAATACTTCAGACTAACAAAGGATAGTGCAAGGCAGAGGGCGCTTGATATAAGACGGATCATTGCAGACAACTGGAGATTTGAAGCTGATAAGTATCATATTCCACGTGCTGAGCAAAAGTTGATGGAACCGGCGTTCATTAAAGTATGACGATAATCAGAAACAGAATAGAAATAAGAGAAGCGCTCCAAGTGAGTGCTTCTCTTGCTTTGAACGTATGATCATGGATGTATTACTTATTTCTCGTGCTTCATTATAAAATCCATGTTATTTCTTTCTGTTTTGGTAAGCTCTTTAGCGGCATCAAAATCATCGGGTTCGATCGTTCCCTTATACCAGCCCTTTGAATCGAAATATGTCTGAAGCTCTTCATCTTTGAATCTTCTTCCGTGTTTGGCTGCTATCTCGTTGCGGGCGATTCTAAGCTGATCGTTATTCAATAAAGCAAGATCGCTGTCTGTCAGTTCTTTTATCGAACTGTCGGGTATAACATAATCGTATGCAGGATCCGGACCGTCATGCTTGGTAAAATAATAGTCTGAGAAACCAGTGCATCTGACATAGCCGGCGATCCTGGTATATGTTGTGTATGGGCCGTCGTCATAAGAATAGACATAGTCGTTTATTATGTCTTCTATACTCAGCAATTTTGATCCCCGGGTAGCTTCCATTATCACATCAGTGAAATTTCTATCCCAGCAATCATCCCAGTCTACATACACACCGCATTTATGCATTTCGTTCATAAATGCCTCATCCTCTTCACTGGGATCAGAACCGACAAACCATGCGTTTCCCAACTCACTGAATCTGTTTCCGTCATAAGTGATTCCCTTATACTCCTTGTCCACGCCGTCCGCCATAATATATACGCTATCTCGGCAGACTACGCCGATGATTATTTTATCATCATAATCGTAAGATATAACATCAATTCTAACACTGTCATTACCCAAAGCATAATTTTCAAAAGTATCCGAAAGTTCTACGTTTCCTCCTTTGCACTCGTACATTGAAAGTGTGAGACCCTTGTCATTTGAGATATCTGCAATTAGCAGTTCTTCATCACCGTCTCTGTCATAGTCATCAATAAAGCAATCAATATTCCCAAACGGTACTTCCGAATAATCTTTTTCATAAGACGGATACCCATACTGATCTGTATAAATATGTGAATCGAAATATCCAACCATTCCGCTTATGTACTCAAGATTCTGGGCATATTCCAACAGCATATCGTCGCTCTCACCATGTTTTGCCTCTTTTTCTTCTTCGTCTTTATCTTTCTTATTCTTTTTCTTCTTGGTTTCTTGCTCCTCATCTTCCTCATATTCTTCTTCGTTATTTTTTGAAGAGCAGCCGCCTAAAGGCACGGTGAAGCATATTAACATCGCAAAAATAAAGAAAAGAGAAAGTATCTTTTTGAATTCAATAGTTCTGTTTGTCTTCATGGTGTCCTTCCTTTCTGAGGTCTTTTGCTTAAAAATCCCAAAGAGCTAGAAAATCATTTATCCGGTCCGTTGTATCATCTTGTCTATTGATATATGTTCTGCCATTATCACAACGGAGTCTGAAGTTTTCGAGAACATTAACATATATGCGGTCTGAGAGCTCACCGTGTCCCGTACTGTCTACCGAAATACTGCCAAGATATGCGTCACGCACATTATCCTCCGGGGAATAATCATATTTCCGGTCACAAAATACTAAGAATTTTGCGTTCTCAAAATCATAATCGCCTATGAATAGCCTCCGATAGTGGCATTTTCTTTGCTTACACTAATATAGAGTGGATATGGTTGCAAAAAGTTGCAAAATCTTTTACTTTTTTTATTCTATCACATAAATACCTGCGTTTTCACCTTATTCACTGCATATACTCCGCTCATCAATTCCCTGTCGGACTATTTAGATTTTTTCTCCGAGATATGGTATTATATTTCACGGAAATAAAATGCCTGAATGCAAAAACAAAAAGAAAAGAGGGACGAACATGGGATATGTAATCATGGGAGCAGTGATAGGCGCGTTTGTAGCAGTTGTTTTTACGATCGCCAAGAAGGATTCCAAGGAACGCGATGAGATGGTATCAAAGCTGTCTGAGGAACAGAAGGAACGTCTGATGTCAACGGAAGTAGAAGCTGTTGAGAAGAATGCCTGGGTTCAGGAGGCTATGGTAGCCAAGATGACAGAGAAGGGCAGCAAATACGATCTCAGATTGTTATGGTATAATAAGACTCTTGGCAACAATGAGCACAATACTATCACGATAGCAGATACTTCTGTTACAAAGGCTGAGAAGGAAGAACATGATATCCAGGTCGGCAGTTTTGTTAAACTGTATATCGCACCTGAGAAGACCGTAGGAAGCGTAAAGGTTGTTTTCTGATCGGAGACGTCTGAGTATATTGTCTCCGGAGCAGATCTAAGGAGGAAATGAAATGGCAGGAATAATAGCATCAATACTGATCGGTGCGGTAGCAGGATGGCTCGCAAGCCTTATCATGAAGAAGAGTACAGGTCTTCTTATGAACATCATTCTGGGTATCGTCGGTGGCTTTGTGGGCGGTTTCGTATTCGGACTCATAGGTTTCGGCGCAACGAATCTTATCGGCCAGATAATCGTATCCGTTGTCGGCGCATGCATAGTCATCGCCATATATAACGCGATCAAGAAGTAAGTATTATGTCTGTGTGTACAATACCGTTGCAATGGCAACGGTATTATGCTATACTTGCAGACGTTTACTGCGGATGTTAACTCCTTCCCATCCGCCAAATATCCTAAAGGAGGCATTAAATGCACAATAAGAAGGTTTTATTTATCACACAGGCAGCCGTGATAGCTGCCATCTATGTCGTACTTACGATGATAGCCGCGGGATTTGATCTTGCGAGCGGGATGATCCAGGTACGATTCTCAGAAGCTCTGACAGTGCTGCCGTATTTCACTCCGGCAGCTATCCCGGGACTTGCGATAGGATGTCTTATAAGCAATATCGTCACAGGATGTATGTTGCCGGATGTCATATTCGGAACATTGGCTACACTTTTAGGTGCGATAGGTTCATGGTATCTAAGAAGGAGTAAGATACTTGTTACCATTCCGCCCGTGATATCCAATGCACTCATCATTCCCTTTATACTGACCTATGCATACAAGATCCCCGGCGGGATCCCTTTGCAGATGTTAACGGTCGGTGCAGGGGAAGTGATATCCTGTGTCGTCATAGGATCAGTCCTTTTAGGGGCTTTAAAACCTGTCGCCGCGTATATCTTTACGGACGATTAAATGACAAAAGACCTGCCGGACTTGATCAAGCGGCAGGTCTTTTTGATGATCATTATCTTATCTTAAATCATATCATATCAGAATCCGAGATCGTCGTTGACTAAGATCACATGTATCCTGTCTTTGTGCTTGGAGAATCTCGTGATAAGGAACTGGCAGCATACCGTATCGGGTGATTTGCAGTTTAAGCAGGAACCCGTCTTGGAACACGGTGTGTTTAAGTTGAATCTCTGTGCATTGATCGGAGCCGCAACATTTCTTGCTCTTTTCATGGCACCGTCCACATCATCACAGACTTTGTTCATACCCACAATGAATATGACCTTTTTAGGACCGTATGCTATGGCAGATACACGGTTGCTGTTGCCGTCGATATTGACCATGACACCGTCCTCTGTTATGGCATTGGCGCTTGCTAGATATACATCGGCATTATAGGCTTTGCGCATGGCGGCTTCGAAATCCTCTTCCTCATATCTGTCTATGAAGTTGTAATCTCCGCTTCCTTTGACTATGTCAAAAAGGCCGGTCTCATGGGCGCTCATGCATCCGCCCATGGTGATACTGCTACCCTTGGGAATAAGCTCAAGCGCTATCCTGTTAGCTTCATCCTTGTCCTTGGCATAATAGCCTGTCATATTTCGGGATTTAAGACCCTCTATGACCTTGGCTGCCAGCAGTTCATTTCTCTTAAAGATATTCTCGTTCATTGTATCCCTCCAATACATAACCTCAACCTTTATACATTGTAACATAATTAAAGAGGGATAGCGCCCGGATTTCCAAATCAGGCAGATTGTGATATCCTATGACTATGAAAATACTCGTATTTCTTATTATCATACTTGCATACATCGTATTCATAGGCATACTGAATGAGAAGATATTCCATATACAGAGCGATATCGCAATGATCATGTTCTCGCTCATCATATCGCTCATATTGCTCACGATAAGACTCATATCCCCGACAGATTCGATAGGGACCTTCGTGGACGGACTGGGTGAGTTCGGATTCGAAGAATATCTCATGGACGGGATGTTATGCTTCATGCTCTTTGCGGGGGCCGGTAAGGTCAATATGGGCAAGTTCAAACAGAACCTGCGTCCCATATGCCTGCTTGCGCTGCTGACTACACTCATATCATCATTCCTGTACGGGATACTGTTCTATGGCATAGCCTGCCTCCTTAACCTTCCCATGGACATATGGATGTGCATACTGCTCGGATGCGTGGTCTCACCGACAGATCCGATCGCAGCGACCGGGATACTAAATAAGATCGGTTTATCCAAGAATGTATGCTCCGTCATTGAGAATGAGTCACTCTTTAATGACGGAACGGGAGTCACTCTCTTTGTGTTCGTAAGGTCCATAATACTGGGGAGTGGTAACAGCAATTTCTTTACGCTCATGTTTAAGGAGATAGCCGGGGCGGTCGCGGTAGCGCTCATAGTATCATTCCTTCTGTTCAAACTCATGGAGATCACGAGAGATCCCATAAGATATATCCTGATATCGTTGCTTGATGTCTCGCTGGTATATATGATATGTGAGCATCTGGGCTTTTCGGGAGTCATAGCCTCCGTAGTCTGCGGAATGTACTTCTCCTATAACATGGACAGGATGGAGCGTACGGTCAAGGTCGTCGATCCTTCGGAATTCTATAAGGACTTCTGGGAGATACTTGAGAGCATACTCAACTCAGTCCTCTTTGTGATGATAGGCCTTCTCGTACTCGATCTTAAGCTGTGTACACATATGGCGATCATCATTCCGGCATCACTGATCCTGATTGTCTTATCGAGGATGCTTGGTGTGTCTCTGAGTGCAGTTCTTACGGGGCGCAGGATCCCGGGAAAATATAACCTGTTTGAGTATGTGACACTCATGACATGGTCGGCATTAAAGGGCGGACTCTCACTTGCGCTGGCGCTCGGTACGGCGGCATATCTTCCTGAAGAAGTATATGACATTTTCATGGTAGTCACATATGTTACTATCTTCTATACCGTCCTGTTCCAGGGACTGTCGGTCAAGAAGGTGTATTTTATGCTTGAAGATCACAAGGCCGGGAGGCTTAAGGCATTAAGGGACAAGACATAGATCCCAAAGAGGGATATCGGATAAGAAATAAGGCCGGCATGACTGCCGGTACGGAGGATATATATGAAAGTGATAATCGTAGGCCTGGGTCAGACAGGGCGTTTACTTGTTAAGTATCTGGCGGATTCTGATTATGACATTACTGTCATAGATAAGGATAAAAAACTGGTAGACTCGGTCACTGACAGATACAGCGTGAACGGCATAGTCGGAAGCGGCGCGTCGAGAGACACTCTTAAGGCAGCAGGCGCCGATATTGCCGATGCGATAGTAGCCATGACTCATATCGATGAGATCAATCTCTTAAGCTGTATGCAGGCCAAGTCTTTGGGTACACTCAAGGCGGCAGCGAGGATATTACATCCTGACTTTGTCAATGAACAGGAAGATCTTAAGAAAGAATACAACATAGATTATCTGATAAAACCCAAATCCGATATGGCTGAAGAGATATACAGAAATATCGGGATGCCCGGATATATGAAGTTTGAAGGATTCTGGGAAGACGGCATACAGATGATCAATCTGAACGTACTTAAGGGTTCGCCCGTTGCAGACAAGACTCTGGCCGAGATAAGACAGTCAGTCTCGTCTGATTTTCTGATAACGACGGTGACGAGGAAGGATAAACTCAAGATCCCGGACGGGAAATTCGTACTTAAGGAAGGTGACAGCATTGACATAACCGCTGACAAGAAGAGTATGGATTCTGTCCTTAATAAGTTAGGAATCTCCAAGTGCAGGACCGGCAGGATAGTGATCGCGGGGTGCGGAGCTACGGGTGAG
>CAMNDJ010000024.1 GCA_946535225.1 uncultured Lachnospiraceae bacterium | reverse complement strand
GTCTGCTCGCAAACACTCTGTCGTAGGGGCAGGGGCTTCCGCCTCTTTGTGTATGGCCGGGAACCGTAACCCTGACTTCCTGTCCTGTCCTCTCAAGTATCTGTGCTGCCACTTCGTATGAGACCGAAGGGTATTTTCTCTTCTCGAGTTTCTTTTGATATTCCTTCTTGGAGAGTTTGGCGTCCGCCTTACTGATGGCACCTTCCGCAACGGCGATTATCGTAAATCTGTTGCCGTTTTTCTCACGCTGTTTGACCGCTTCGACGATCTTGTCGATATCATAGGGTATCTCGGGGATAAGGATGATATCGGCTCCTCCTGCCATACCGGCATTGAGCGTCAGATAACCGACCTTGTGTCCCATAACCTCAACTATGAATATCCTGCCGTGTGATGCCGCCGTTGTATGAATACAGTCGATACAGTTAGTAGCAATATCAACGGCACTCTGGAATCCGAATGTCATATCCGTTCCATAGAGATCGTTATCGATCGTCTTGGGAAGAGTGATTATATTAAGTCCTTCCTGCCTCAACAGATTTGCAGTCTTATGGGTACCGTTTCCTCCAAGTATTACCAGACAGTCCAACTGAAGCTTGTAATAATTCTGCTTCATGGCCTCAACCTTATCAAGGCCGTTCTCATCAGGATCTTTGATAGTCTTGAACGGTGTTCTGCTGCTGCCTAAGATAGTTCCTCCGACTGTAAGTATTCCGGAGAAATCTCTTCCGGTAAGCATCTTGAAGTCACCGTAAATAAGTCCTCTGTAACCATTGAGAAAACCGTATATCTCAACGTCCTGTCCGCTGTTCACCAGGGATTTGACCACACCTCTCATTGCTGCATTGAGCGCCTGACAGTCACCTCCGCTTGTCAACATTCCTATTCTCTTCATACGAAACCCTCCATAGTCTTATACTATACCAGACCCAATCTGTTTATTGCCGAGAATATCGCCCTCACGGATGCTCTCGTTATGTTGCTGCTCTCTCCTACTCCGTATGTCACATTGCCGGTATTGACATCAAGAAGATGTATATATGCCGCAGCCTTGGAATTAGATCCTGCCTGCAATGCATGCTCGGAGTAGTCAAGGATCTTGACGTCAAGATCAAGGTCTTCGCTTATCGCACGCTTAACTGCATCAATAGGACCGTTACCTACGCCTTCAATCGTCTTCTCAATGCCCTTGTTGGTATATGTCAAAGTGATATGTGTATCGAAGCTTGTCTCTTCTTCATCGCTGAGATCGTCAACTTTAAGTTTTCTGAAGTGCAACGGCTCCTTGCGTTCAATATATTCTTCTCTGAACTTGTTATTGATCTCTTCGGGAGAAACCTCACCCTGCTTCTCGGAAAGAGCCTGTATGACTTCGGCAAATTCCTTGTGCATGGCCTTGGGAAGCTTGTAGCCGAAATATGTATCCATAATGAAAGCTACGCCGCCCTTGCCTGACTGTGAATTGATCCTGACTATAGGCTCGTATTCTCTTCCTATGTCCGCCGGATCTATCGGAAGATACGGCACCTGCCAGATCTCGCTGTTCCTCTCCTTCATAGCCTGTATGCCCTTGTTGATAGCGTCCTGATGACTGCCGGAGAAGGCGGTAAATACCAGTTTGCCTGCGTAAGGATGTCTCGGATGGATGGGGATCTTACAGCATCTCTCGTATATCTCTATAGCCTCACCTATGTGTTCTATATCGAGTTCGGGATCAACTCCCTGCGAGAACATATTGTAAGCAACTATCATTATATCCAGATTACCTGTTCTCTCACCGTTACCGAACAGCGTTCCTTCAACTCTCTCAGCTCCGGCCATCATGGCAAGTTCACAACTTGCGACACCGGTTCCCCTGTCATTATGCGGATGGATACTTAAGATGATACTCTCTCTGTTCTCGAAATGGGTGTTCATCCATTCGATCTCATCTGCGTAAACATTGGGAGTGTTAGTCTCAACTGTCGACGGAAGATTGATTATTATCGGATTCTCCTTGGTAGCACCCCATTCACGCTGTACTGCCGTACATATCTCCAACGCAAAATCCATCTCTGTCCCCGTGAAACTCTCCGGAGAATACTCAAGCCTTATATTGCCGGGGAAGTCAGCCGCTCTTTTTTTTACCATGCGCGTGCCTTCTACGGCGATATCGATTATCTCTTCCTTGCTCTTATGGAATACGACATCCCTCTGAAGAGTTGAAGTTGAGTTGTATATATGCACTATGACATTCTTGATGCCTTCGATGGATTCAAATGTACGCTCTACCAGTTCCTCCCTGCACTGAACGAGAACCTGGACCCAGACATCATCCGGAATGAGCTTGCGGTCTACCAATTGTCTCAGGAAATCAAATTCTATCTGACTGGCAGACGGAAAGCCAATCTCTATCTCCTTGAATCCGATCTTAACAAGATAATTGAAGAATTCTATCTTCTCGTCTACCTGCATCGGATCTATCAATGCCTGATTGCCGTCCCTTAAATCCACGCTGCACCATACCGGTGCCTTGGTTATCTCTCTGTTGGGCCATTGCCTCTCCGGAAAATTGAGTACAGGTACTTTCCTGTACCTTTTGTAATTCAACATGGTGTACCTCCTTATGGTTTTGGAGTGATCTAAAAAACTCCACAATGAAAAAAATCCATCTGCCGGACGCTTACCATCGGCAGATGGATCATCAAGTCATTACTCTCCCAGACCGTTATCTATTGCCGTCACCAATGCTTTGAGAGCATCGGATTCGTCCTCGCCGTCACATACTATCTCAATCTCGTCACCGCATTTGACGCAGGCTCCCAATACACTCAGAACACTCTTGGCGTTGGCTGTCGTTTCCTTGAATGAGAACGTTATCAGTGATTTAAACTGCATAGCCTCCTTACATAGGATGCCGGCAGGTCTCAGATGCAGTCCGGTTGGATTCTTTATCACTACTTTCTGACTAACCATACCTGTATATTCCTCCTTATCGACCATTTTGTCGTCATTTTCATCTTACTATTGTACCACGGATGACCGCTTTCTGTCCAATAATTGATATAAGGCGCAAACTGAACAAAAACCGCCTACAAAATGGTATTCTGGATCAGGTCCGCCAATACTCTTGCATCCTCGTTGATCTCTTCCTGATCCTTGCCTTCTATCATGACTCTTACCTTTGGTTCCGTACCTGAAGGACGTATAAGTACACGTCCCTCTCCCTTGAACTTCTCCTCTAAGGCAGCGATCGCATCGGCTATCTCCGGATAATCCATAAAACTGTCTTTTTTGTGGTTGGGAACCTTGGCATTGACCAGAGCCTGCGGAAGAACTGTCATTATTCCCGCAAGCGACGAGAGTGTCTTGCCTGTCTCAACCATTACCTGCAACAAGTGAAGAGCACTGAGAAGGCCATCACCTGTCGTGTTCTCATCTAGGAAGATAACGTGACCCGACTGTTCTCCGCCTAAAGAAGCATCTATCTCTCTCATCCTCTCAAGAACATACCTGTCGCCGACCTTGGTCTGCTCTATATGTATTCCGTTCTCCTTGGCCATAAGAGTAAAGCCCAGATTGGTCATGACCGTGACAACTATCGTATCGCCCTTAAGCTTGCCCTGCGCTTTCATATGATTACCGACTATGGCCATTATCTGGTCTCCGTCCACCAGATTACCGGTTTCATCGACCGCAAGAAGTCTGTCGGCATCTCCGTCAAAAGCAAGACCTATATTGGCCTTTTCGTAAACGACTCTTGCCTTTAATTCTTCCATGTGTGTAGAGCCGCAATTCGCATTGATGTTGGTACCGTCCGGCATGTTATGTATCGGTATCACTGTAGCACCCAGTTCCTTAAGTGCCTCTACTGAAGTATAATAACTTGCGCCTTCTGCACAATCCACAACGATCTTTAAGCCGGTCAGATCCACGGGAACGGCTTTGATCGAGTGATTGATATATTCCTCCCTGGCATCCGTTCGGTATTTGATCTTGCCTACCTGTGCTCCGGTAGGGAAAGGAACATCCTTCATATTACTCTTGATAAGAGCTTCTATCTCATCCTCAAGTTCATCCGACAACTTATAACCGTTTCCGTCAAAGAACTTGATCCCGTTAAATTCAACCGGGTTATGAGAAGCAGAGATCACTACCCCCGCATCTACTTTGTATTTCTTGGTAAGATAAGCTACTGCCGGTGTAGGCATCACACCGACATATACGGCATTGGCTCCAACGCTGCACACTCCCGCCATCAGAGCATTGGCAAGCATATCTCCCGATATTCTCGTATCGCATCCCACCATTATCGTTGGCTTATGTTCATTTTCTCTCGTAAGCACGTGTGCGCCGGCCTGACCGAGCTTGACCGCCAGGTCGATAGTAAGCTCTTCACCTACCACACCTCTTACTCCATCTGTACCGAATAATCTGGCCATTATCCTACTCCGTTCTCTCTTTAATCAGAATTTTTTACTTTGACTTTTACTCTGTATTCACGTACCGCTTTGGTTCCGTCCGGAAGAGTAAAGCTTACGGGCATCGCGTGATTACCCTGACTTAACTCATCTGTTTTCTCGGATTTCATATATTTCTCAACATCCACTATTCCGACAATGGATTCTTCGTCAACCGTATTTAAGATACTCTGAAGTCCCTGTAATTCTATTACCAGGTACTCATCTTCCTCATCAATGGCTATATCGACTCCATCGGGGCCTCCTGTCGTATGTATCCTGTCAAAAGCGACCTTGAATTCCTTTGTAGCTTCTTTCTCGATATATACCGTCACGTTTATCTGAGCCGAATCAGAACCTCCCACCAATGATGCACCCTCGGGGATATAATTCCTTATATCAATGGTCGATGTGACATTGGAGTCATGTCCTGTGATATCCACTGCATCGGGAATCTCGATGGAATTCAGATTCTTGATCTGACTGCTCCTTCCTGCTACGGTTATCACCTCGGGGATGCAATCTATCTGACCTGTCATCGCATAGCCGTCAGGAAGATTTCCTGTAGTTCCGCATATAACAGGCAATTGCTTCGTCTGAAGAACAGAAGCTGTCGTATAGACCTCATTCATGCTCATGGTGATCTTGGACGAATCTACAGGCTTATCCTCCTTATCATACAGATGTATGGGAAGAGAGATATTGACATCACTCGTTGCTCCATCCACATTGATCTCCACAGCCGCATATGAAACCTGTGATATCACAGATTCGGGTCCAGACAGGATCACAACGTTCTGTGTTGTTGAAGCCGAACCGAATATGTATCCTTCTCCCGGTTCGTTCTGAACCTTGACACTGATGGGAATCTGCTGCTTACTTATATTCTCCACACCCAACTGGACGAACTGCCTGTCTGCTTTGATGCTCTCTATCTTGTCTGTGATCCTCGTGGTGCTCAGATCTATCGGAACCTGATCATCTTCCGTTATCTTGGATACATCAGCTACAGCAACTATATTCTTCTCCGTAAACGAAGAAAGAACCGTTCTGCTGCCTCTGACGGTAACCTTGATACTGTCACTTCCGTCCAATACTTCCACGTATTTGCCGGCTGATGTCAATGTGTTCAGATTCTGCAGCTGAACCGTAACATTATAGCTGTCCTGGGTAACCGGATCATTGATATTGATCGCGATAAGCCAGAGAATCACTGAGAACACTACAGCTATTATCTTCAAGGACAGATTGTCAGTTAGCTTTTGTTTCATTCCTGACCCCCTTTCCCTTCCATATCGAGCGCTTCTTATCATCCGACTGCTTGTTCTGGATGCTCTCAAGCTTGATCTCCAGTTCCTCCGCTCCCAGTCCTCTGAACAGTTCGCCTCTGTAAGCCACGCTTATGGCGCCTGTCTCCTCCGAAACGATCACCGTCATTGAGTCATTGGCCTCAGACATTCCCACGCCTGCTCTGTGCCTGGTGCCGAGTTCCTTGGAAAGCCTCATGTTATCTGATAACGGCAGATAACATGTTGCAGATGTTACCCTGTCTTTATCAATGATGACAGCGCCGTCATGAAGCGGCGTGTTGTGCTCGAATATATTTATCAATAACTGGCTGGTCACTACGGCGTCTATTTTAATGCCTGTCTGTTCATACTCCTGAAGATTGTCCATCTGCCTTACAACGATAAGAGCTCCGGTCCTTACCTTACCCATCTCTACACAGGCTTTGGTGATCTCACGTATCGTGGAATCAGAAAAAAGGCCCGATTCGGTCTTGCCTGTATCCAAAAATGTAGAAAAGATATTCTTGCGGCCGAGTTCCTCGAGAGCTTTTCTTAACTCAGGCTGTAATACTATGATGATCGCAATGATGGCAATGGAGAAAACATTCTTGACTATCCAGATTATGGTATTCATCTGGAAAAGAGCCGCGAGAAGGATGAACACCATAATAAGCCCGACGCCTCTTAACAGAGACCAGGCTTTTGTGTTCTTGATCCACAGTAAAATGTGATACAGGAGGAATGAGATGATCAGTATCTCCAGTATATCCGTTACTTGAATTGTAGGAATATGCAGATTGATCAGATATCTGTCTGCAAACGCACGTAATTGCTCCATATTCTCACTCAAATCTATCTCATCGTTCTTGAAGTTCCGTTAGCCGTATGAACGGTTCGCTCGGTCCTTGATAAATGATCGGCGCGCTGATCTCCCGATTGGGACACTTTTGCACTCTTGTACTGTCCGCGAACGGCCTGCGAATTACCCGAATGAACCCTCTTGACCTTCTTGTCGGAAACGGGCATGGTCACCTTGGGAACAGCCTTCACATAATAGTAATAATCATCATCTTCAAACTGAACGTTTTCAATCTTCTTATAATCGACATGGAATGAGAACAGCTGGAGAAACAATCCGACCAGTATGGCAAGTATACATCCGATTATCACTCCGCCCATGGAGTTGTCAAAACCTAAGGTTACATCGCCTATAAGCAAAAGTATGAGTTCAAGCAAGCCTCCTGCAACAACCGCTACGGTCCAGGAATAATCAAAAGACATACGTCTTATGATATAAACAACCACCAGAACTATGCCAAATACGATTATCACACCGAACATGGCTTTATTGCCCAACAATCCGTCCACCATGAACCGGATCCTTGATACCATGTTGCCGTCTTCCAATGTGGTTATCGTTGTAGCGTTGGCCTGAATATAACTGAACACATAAGCCGCTATCACACCGAATGAAACAGATACTACCGATGCCGGAGTTCCGAGCAGTCCCATTGCAACAGGAATGACATACGGGATCTTCAACATGAACAGAACGGGCGTGATCAATACTACCAGCGCCTCCTTAGGTGTCAGCCTGACATACAAAAGGAACATCAGCAAGAAGATAATGCCGACGACTATCGCACATTCGGGAGCGAGTGCATACATATGCAAAAGCATAAAAATACCCGCGAAGACCGCCATTATCTGCAACGGCAGAAACGAACAGAGCAGTGATGCTACAAGAACGATCACTACGTTATCTATCCTGCTCATATAGCCCATCTTGCTATTGATCACGGATAAAAGGATCATCGCGAATATGAATTTCAAAATCGGATTGATATAAGCTTCGTACTTAGAGTACAGTCTTTTTATCAATTCTCTCGTTAAGATAAAATTAGACATTGGATCTTCAGTAATACTTCTCCAGCTTCTTCAAATTGGCATAATAACCTCTGATACTGTCCTTGGCTTTATTGTATCTTACAAGGGCAAGCGCATACGAGAATATCATATATATGCCCATACACGTCAGATAAGTGGTTCCGGCCTTTTTGCCTAATGCCAGAAGATCGATATTGTATATGTCCTCCATTATTGTTTCGAAATTGTAGAACAGAAACACACCTATGACGGCCACAAACGCAAATGTACCTGCGATGAAAGACCTCAAAAGGTGCGAACTGATATAATCTGTTCTGA
This sequence comes from uncultured Lachnospiraceae bacterium, assembly GCA_946535225.1. Lineage (GTDB taxonomy): Bacteria > Bacillota > Clostridia > Lachnospirales > Lachnospiraceae > Colinaster. The sequence continues at coordinate 18,268 of CAMNDJ010000024.1, read as the reverse complement.
AATATCCCGATATGTTGTTATATTTCCTGCCTTCGCCCTGTTCATAGGCGGCAAGCCTGGTCATCAGCCTGACCTTTTCTTCATTGATCATGATCTTAATTCTATGAATCTAAGAATCTCATCTTGGGATTCTCTTTGATGTTCTTGACCGGTTCCGGTGCCGGAGTGTTAGGTCTTATCGCACTGTTGAATGTGTTGGCCATATCTCTCTTACAAGCTTCACAGTAACGGCCGGACTTGATGCTCTTGCCACAACGTTCACAATTAAGTCCCACAGCGGCATCATCGGCAAATTCAAGTCTCTCTTCACGAACCCACTGCCTGATCTGATTGGGATCCACTTCGCATTCTTCGGCAACCGTACGTATATCACAGTGAGCATGCTCCTGCACAAATTTCTTCACCTTCTGGAATTCCTCTTCCAGACCTTCTCTGCAGGCAGGACAGATAACCGGACCTGTAATATAGTTGAATAACTTTCTGCACTTTCTGCAATTGCGCACGTTCATACTCAATCCTCCTTAAGCATAAAGACCGTGTCATAATCCCGCTCCGATAGCGACTGCCAGGAAGTATACTTCTTTAACTCCCGCGACCTTAAGAAGCTTCGATACGGCATCCATGGTCGACCCTGTCGTATATATATCATCGACCAACAGAATTTTCTTTAATTTTACATCATTTGGCGCAATTATAAAAGCCTTTTTTAGATTATTCTTGCGCTCCTTTTCGCTCAACTTCTTGAGCGGAACGGTGTTTGATCTGCGTATGACTATTTCATCCCTTACAGGCACGCCTATACGTGCCGACAATTCCTTTGCCAGCTCATATGCCTGATTGTAGCCTCTTTTTATCATCCTCTTTCTGTGAATGGGGATAGGAATGATCGCATCGAGATCTAAAGTCCGTAGTTCTCTTCCGACTGATCTGTCAGCTGCGAATGCGTAGAATGCGGCATATTCTGCCCTTCCGGAATACTTGAATCTGTAGAGGCTTCTTTTGATATCGCCGTACTCAAATACGGCAAAACCCCTGTCAAAATAGTGGATCTTTCTGCTGCAGTCATAGCAATACAGCCTGTCACTGTCAGTTAAGAGTTTACCGCATTTAAAGCAGGTATCTCCCCTGATCGGCCGTATTTTTGCAGCACATTTTGCGCACAATAACTCATCCGGTCCTATTACGTCATCGCAAACGGCGCATCTTGCCGGAAATAGTACGCTTAACAGCCTGCGTATATACATGTTCCTCCTTATCCTGATTCCCTTATACGCGCAGCTAATCCCGTATATCTGTTTCTCTCGCTGATATTATGTATCATCGTGTCGATGGTCGCACGATCACCAAGTATAGTAACACATTTCCTGGCTCTTGTAACTCCCGTATACAGGAGATTCCTGTTAAGCAACATCCTGGGACCTCCAAGCAGCGGCATGACGACTGCCGGATACTCACTTCCCTGTGATTTATGTATAGTCACGGCATAAGCAAGTTCAAGTTCATCAAGGCCCGAATACGGATACTTAACTCTCTTGGAGTCATCATATTCCACTACGATCGTCTGGGACGACTTGTCTATGCCGATTATGACACCTATGTCACCATTGAAGACTCCTGTCCCGCTGTCTGCCGGTATACCGTATGAACTCATGATCTCCCATTCGAGATTGTAGTCGTTCTTGATCTGCATGACCTTATCTCCGAGTCTGAAGATCGTTTCTCCGTATGAGCATTCCGGCTTGTCCTTATTCGGAGGATTGATATATTTCTGCAGTATCCGGTTGAGATTCTCCACTCCGAGGGCACCAATCCTTGTCGGAGTGAGAACCTGTATCTGCATGGGTGTTGCATCAACATACGAAGGCAGCTTGTCTTTTATGAGCTGTATCATATGCTTATAGATCACTTCTGCATTATCCCGCTCAAGAAAGAAAAAGTCCTTACTCTTATTGTCAAGTGATATCTCTTCGCCTTTATTGATCTTATGAGCATTGACTATGATGTCGCTCAATGCGGCCTGTCTGAATATCTTCTCCAAAGAAACGCAGGCATATCTGCCCGATTCGATCATATCGTGAAGCACCTGCCCCGGACCCACGCTCGGCAACTGATTGTCGTCGCCCACGAATATAAGCCTCGTTCCGGGTTGTAAAGCCTTGAGCAGCGCAAACAGAAGATGTATGTCTAACATAGAAGCTTCATCGATTATCACTACATCCGTATCGAGCGGATTATCCTCATTTCTGTCAAAAAAGGCCCTTCTTACGCCTTGACCTTCCGAGTCCTTGACCGGCCCGGATAACTCAAGCATACGATGTATCGTCCTGGCCTCATATCCTGTAGTCTCAGACATTCTCTTGGCTGCTCTGCCGGTCGGTGCAGCGAGCATCATACTCATCCCGCGCATTCTGAATATTTTTATCATGGCATTGATAGTGGTCGTCTTGCCGGTTCCGGGACCGCCTGTCAGTATAAAGACGCCGTTGCTCACAGCTCCGTATACTGCCGATCTCTGCAGTTCATCCAGTTCTATTCCCAGTTCATCCTCTATCTTGTCGATCTGCTCACTTACAGTATTCTTTCGCTTATCCGTAGTCTGATCAAGATCATGAAGCATTCTCGCACAACCCAACTCCTCGTAATACATTGAGGAAAGATAGACCTGCGATACTTCTCTGTCCGCATCTGACATCCGCTTAATGACTATCTTCTTATCGATCATCATATCGGGCAGCGCTTCGGATATCATACTCACAGGGATCCCTAACAGTTCATACGACTTACTTAACAGTTCCTCCTCCGGAAGATATGTATGTCCTTCCATAGAAGCCGAACTCAATACATATGCGACCCCGCTGTATATCCTGTAGCGTGAATCGATGGCGATGCCTATCTTAGAAGCTATCTCATCAGCTTTTTTAAAGCCTATCCCGTCAACTTCATCTGCAAGTCTGTACGGATTCTCCCTAAGCACATTTTCGACCGAAGCTCCGTATATCTCATATAATCTGAGGGCCATATTGTTACTTATGCCGTATTTGGCAAGCAGCATCACAGCCTCCCTTAGCCCTCTTCTCTCGATCACCTGCGTCGCGATATTCTGCGCTATCCGCTCGCTTATACCCTTGATCTGTGTCAGACGTTCCGGTTCTTTCTCTATGATATCCAGTGAATCCTTGCCGAATTTCTTGATGATCCTCTTGGCGATGGTCGGTCCGACACCTTTGATCGCGCCTGATGCCAGATATCTCTCTATATCCATAAGTTCCGACGGTTCGACGACCTTCCATTCGTGTATCTTAAGCTGCGGTCCGTATATAGGGTGCTCAGTCCAATCTCCCATCACTGATATCGTCTCTCCCTGTGAAAGACCGGGAAAACTTCCGACACAGATGATATCATCATCTTCGGTATCCAGTTCAAACACCCCGTATCCGTTACTGTCGTTATAATATAAAAAATGATCGATATATCCTTCAAATCTTTCCATAGAATCTAGTATATCATAAAACAAAACAGGACCGCGATCATATCGCGGTCCGTTAACTGTCATTTTATCTTATGTATCATTCTTCATCCGTTACTGCCTTGGGAATATCTGTATCCCCAATATTGCGCTTCATCTGCTCATACAGCATCTGTGCAAGCCCCAGACTGTTAGTCTCCGTAGACTGTGTCGCAAGTTCGGCGATCGTATTATCCTTGAAAAAATCAACGAGATTGGATGTAGACCTGTCCCCGTCTCCCGTAAGATTGACAGTCTTGGCCATCTGTTTGAAGACCTGTTCAAGGAAATATGATTCAAACTGCTTACAGACATCCATCAGCTCATCATCATTAGCTTTGGAATAGTCTGCATTAGCAGCACTTTTAAGTCTGGATGCAGCTGAATCCTTGGCTGTCTGCGTCGCATATTCGGAATATATGTTCATTGCATTACTTGTATCTATCGTGCTCATATCGATTCTCCAATTTTTGCGATAAGCCGCTTATCGCTTGAGGTTATTCGCCAGTTCCATCATCTGGTCGGATGTTGTGATCGCTTTACTGTTCATCTCATATGCTCTCTGTGCAACGATCATATTGACCATCTCATCCACTACCTGTACTCCGGAACCCTCGAGGTATCCCTGGCGGATTATGCTCTTGTCAAGATTGGGGCTGGTCGCTTCATTCATGGCTGCTCCGCTCGCTGCAGTCGGCACATAGAGTGTATCGCTTGTCTTATAGAGGCCCGAAGGATTATTGAACTGGAACAGACCTATCTTGACTCCGATGGGCTGAGGATTGTTGTTAGCATCCGGATAACAGAGATTACCGTTAGCATCAACGGTTATCTTATTGGCCACATACTGATTGGTGTTGATGCTTACAGGCTGACCTGTGGAGCTCAATACAGGAAGTCCTCCGGAAGTGGATAATACCAGCGTGTTCCCCTGACCCAAACTGAACCTCAGATCACCATTACGCGTATACTTGGTCGTTCCGTCCTCGGCTCTTACTGCAAATAGGCCCTTTCCCTCTATCGCAAATGCCGTATCGGATTCCGATGCAAGCAGTGAACCCTGCTTAAATACGGTGGTTATCGATGAGTTGCGGACTCCGAGACCCACCTGTGCGCTTATCGGTTTGTTTGCTCCGTTGGCAGTGGTGGTCTCCGTCTGCATCGTCTGATACAAAAGGGATTTAAATTCAGCCACTTCAGTCTTATATCCCGTTGAATTAACGTTAGCCAGATTGTTGGCTATAGTATCAAGATTAGTCTGCTGGGCTATCATACCTGTTGCTGCGGACCATAAAGATCTTACCATCTCTTACCTCCTATCAAACCTTACCAAGCTGATTGGCAACTATCTGCAAAGAATTGTCTATCGTAGTTATCAGTCTCTGATTACTCTCATATTGTCTGGATACAGATATCATCTCGACCATCTCCTGTACGACCTGTACATTGGATGTCTCAATAAATCCCTGATTGGTCGTGGCATTAGCGGCTTTTTCGGTAGCACCTTCTACCGGACGATAATAGTTCTCTCCGAAATGCTCGATATAATCGTAGTTCTCGAAATCCGTCAGTTTGATCTTAGCTACCCTTGCACCGTTCTGAGATATATTACCCTGGGTATCTATGGCTACATCCTTGGTTGGATCCAGCCTTATACGTCCGTTGGTTCCTAAGACATAATCTCCGTCCTTATTGACCAGATAACCCTGAGTATTGATCACGAATGCGCCGTCTCTTGTGTACATCGTACTGGTCTCGCCGGCTTTGTTCGTATATTCGATATTGAAGAATCCGTCTCCCGAAAGAGCCACGTCATAAGGCCTGTCTGTTACCTTGAAAGCACCCTGAGAATAATCCGTATAATTCTCACCTACTTTGACGCCCAGATTGGCGATGCCAATGGGATGAGCCAGATTGGGATTCTCTGATCTGTCTTTTATCTTTAACGCAAGAAGAGAGTCAAATGACTGACTTGTCGCACCCTCCTTCTTAAAGCCGTTGGTGTCCGAATTGGCCAGATTGTTGGTCAACACATCCATCCTGTTCTGCTCATTGATCATGCCCGTGTAGGCGGTATACAAGCCTTTAACCATTCACTCTCTCCTGTAAAAAGATATTAAAGCTCTCTATATGCTATTCGTCTCTGTAGCCTGCCAGGAATTCCACATACTTACCTGTTCCGATCGCCACGACTGTCATCGGCTCTTCGGCGGTCATCGTAGTGATACCGGTCCTCGAACAGATCAGGTCTTCCAATCCGTTAAGGAGGCTTCCTCCACCCGTAAGTACTATTCCTCTGTCGGCTATATCTGCCGCAAGCTCCGGCGGGGTCTTCTCGAGTACACTGTGTATCGCATCCACTATCTTGGATGTCGTCTCTCTTAAAGCCTCTTCCGTATCTTCAGATGAGATATTAAGTTTTCTCGGAAGTCCGGTGACAAGATTACGTCCCTTAACCTCATAATACACGGTCTCTGCTCTCTTATATGCAGATCCGATGTTGATCTTAATATCCTCTGCCATCCTCTCACCTATGAGAAGATTGTATTTCTTACGCAGATAACGAACTATCGCTTCATCAAAGTCATCCCCGGCGATCTTGATCGATTCACTTACAACCGAATCTCCCAGAGAAATGACTGCTATATCAGTTGTACCGCCGCCGATATCCACTATCATGTTGCCGCACGGTTTGGAAATGTCTATTCCCGCTCCTATGGCAGCCGCTATAGGCTCTTCGATTATCTTGACATCTCTCGCACCCGCCTGATAGGTGGCATCTTCAACGGCTTTCTTCTCGACCTCGGTAACTCCGCTGGGCACACATACAGCTATTCTGGGCTTTCTGAGACTCCTCTTGCCCACAGCCTTCTGTATGAAATACTTGAGCATCTTCTCTGTTACCGAATAATCGGATATAACACCTTCTCTCAAAGGTCTGACTGCTACTATCTGTCCCGGAGTACGGCCGATCATAAGTCGCGCATCTTCTCCGATGGCCAATATCTTATTGGTATCATTATCAAAGGCCACAACTGAGGGCTCCTTGAGAACCACGCCCTTGCCTCTTATATATACCAGAATGCTTGCTGTACCTAAGTCGATTCCTATATCTGTACCTTGCATGCGATTACCTCTTTCTATGGATGTTTCTTTTCTTAACTTACCTATTATACTAGAAACTGCGCCGATAGAAAAGGGGTTAGGATAAAAAACGCACGAAATACGGTACAAGATATACCTTGTACTCATACCGCATCCGTGCGAATAATACATTCCTAATTAATCTATCGGACAGTAAAGCATATTACTTTAGTTGTTTTTTTGATCCGGGTGTTTTTTACCGACAGGCTTTAACATCCCTGCGATATACTTTCCGGTATAAGATTCCTTGACTTTGGCCACCTGTTCCGGTGTTCCGACCGCCACGACGGTTCCGCCGCCGTCCCCTCCCTCGGGGCCTAAGTCTATGATATAATCCGCAGTCTTGATAACATCCAGATTGTGCTCGATCACTACAACGGTGTTCCCGCCTTCCACGAGTTTTTGAAGTATCTCGATAAGTTTGGCTACATCATCAAAATGCAGGCCCGTTGTAGGTTCGTCAAGTATATATATAGTCTTACCCGTGGACTTACGTGACAGTTCGGCTGCAAGCTTGATCCTCTGCGCCTCTCCACCCGAAAGTGTGGTGGACGGCTGACCGAGCTTGACATATCCGAGACCCACGTCATAGAGTGTCTGCACTTTATCTCTTATCTTCGGGACATTCTTAAAAAACTCCAGCGCATCCTCAACAGTCATATCCAAAACATCGAATATGCTCTTGCCCTTATACTTAACCTCAAGTGTCTCTCGATTATATCTCTTTCCTTTGCAGACTTCACACGGCACATAAACATCGGACAGGAAGTGCATCTCTATCTTAACGATTCCGTCTCCCGAACATGCCTCGCACCTTCCTCCCTTGACATTAAAAGAGAATCGGCCTTTACTGTATCCTCTGGCCTTGGCATCGGAGGTCCCCGCATACAGATCTCTGATAAGATCAAACACTCCGGTATAAGTCGCAGGATTGGATCTCGGTGTACGTCCGATCGGAGACTGATCGATGTCGATCACCTTATCCAAACACTCTGTTCCCGTTATTCCTCCATGCTTTCCGGCGATCGTCCTTGCCCTGTTAAGCTTTCTCGCAAGGCTCTTATAAAGTATCTCATTGACCAAAGAACTCTTTCCCGAACCTGACACTCCTGTCACACATGTCATCACTCCGACCGGTATATCAACATCTATGTTCTTGAGGTTATTCTCTCTGGCTCCCTTGATCTTAAGGAACGATTTGGGCTTAAGCCTCTTATCGGGAACCGGTATCTTCATTTCACCGCTTAAATATCTGCCCGTGATCGAATCAGGACATGCCATGATATCTTCGGCCGTTCCGGCAGCGACTACTTCACCACCGTGACTTCCCGCTCCCGGGCCGATATCCACGATCCAGTCTGCTGCACGCATCGTATCTTCGTCGTGTTCTACGACCAAGAGCGTATTACCGAGATCCCTGAGTGATTTAAGAGTGGCGAGCAGTTTGTCGTTATCTCTCTGATGCAGACCGATACTGGGTTCATCCAATATATAGCATACGCCGACAAGACCCGATCCTATCTGTGTAGCAAGCCTTATCCTCTGCGCCTCTCCGCCCGAGAGAGTCGATGCACCCCTTGCAAGAGTGAGATAATCAAGTCCGACATTGACTAAAAACCCGACCCTTGCATTGATCTCCTTAAGTATCTGCCTTGCTATTATCTGCTCTGTCTTGTTGAGTTTAAGATCCAACATAAACTTCTGCAGATCCTTGATGGACATTGTGGTGATCTCATATATATTCTTGCCGGCTATCGTCACAGCCAGAGATTCTTTTTTCAGCCTCATACCTCCACAGGTGGTACAGGGTGTGATGCTCATATACTCCTCGTATTCCTGCTTCATTGTATCAGAGAAGGTCTCTCTGTAGCGCCTCATCATATTCGCCACAAGTCCTTCGAATACGACCGGATAATCTCCAACCCCTCTCTGTCCTTCATAATGTACAAGAACTTCTTTGGCCCCTTTGCCGTAGATCAACATATCCTGAACGTCAGGTTTGATCTTTTCAAAAGGAGTATCAAGCGAAAACTTATAGGCCTTGGCAAGTGATTCCAGTATGGCGTAGGTAAAGCTCCCGGGTTTGTTGCTGCTCTGCCATCCCATACAGGAGATCGCACCTTCATGAATACTCAGACTCTTATCCGGGATCAAAAGATCGGGATCAAACTCCATCTTATATCCCAGACCGACACAATCGGGACATGCGCCGAAAGGATTGTTAAAAGAGAAGCTTCTGGGTTCTATCTCACTTATACTGATACCGCAATCGGGACAGGCTAATGAATCCGAGAAGTGCATGATCTCTCCGTCCACCACTTCGACATCGAGAAGTCCGCCGGAAAGTCCAAGCGCATTCTCTATCGAATCGCTTAGTCTGGATGCCATTCCTTCTCTTACGACAGCTCTGTCAACTACGATCTCTATGTTATGTTTTATATTCTTATCCAACTCTATTTCTTCTGACAGATCATAGAGATTACCGTCTACCCTGACTCTTACGTAGCCGCTCTTTGAAGCACTTTCAAGCACCTTCTCATGTCTTCCCTTTTTGCCGCGGACAACCGGAGATAAAAGCTGGAGCTTCGTTCCTTCAGGCAGTTCCATGAGTCTGTCCACCATCTGGTCCACGGTCTGCTTGGATATCGGCTTACCGCAGTTCGGACAGTGAGGAATTCCTATCCTTGCATAGAGAAGACGCATATGGTCATATATCTCCGTGACCGTACCGACCGTTGACCTTGGGTTGCGGTTCGTGGATTTCTGATCTATGGAGATGGCAGGAGAAAGCCCCTCTATAAGTTCAACATTCGGTTTCTCCATCTGTCCCAAAAACTGTCTGGCATAACTTGAGATAGATTCCATATATCTTCGCTGCCCTTCCGCATATATGGTATCAAATGCAAGCGAAGACTTGCCGGAACCTGACAGTCCTGTCAGAACTACAAACTTGTTTCTCGGAATGTCTATATCAATGTTTTTCAGATTGTGCTCTGCGGCACCTCTTATCTTTATCACTTCACTCATATCTTTGTCTTTCTCTTAAGGCCTTCACTCATATGCTCTCTTAATTCTATAAGCTGATCCCTTAACTGTGCAGCAGTCTCAAAGTCAAGTTCCGCAGCAGCCTTACGCATCTGCTTCTCGATCTTATCGGCGAGTTTGCGGATCTCACCTTCTGACATACTCTCCGGATCCTTGGCAAATCTGGCTTCTTCCGAAGCGATCTCCTTAGTTATGGTTATCAGTTCTCTCACTGCCTTCTTGATCGTTGTCGGCGTGATCCCGTTCTCCTCATTATACTTCTGCTGGATCTCTCGCCTTCTGTTGGTCTCGTCTATCGCCTTACGCATTGAGTCAGTCATATTGTCGGCATACATTATAACATGACCTTCGCTGTTACGGGCAGCTCTTCCTATCGTCTGTATCAGAGAAGTTTCCGATCTTAAGAAACCCTCCTTGTCGGCATCAAGTATCGCTACAAGCGTGATCTCCGGTATATCAAGTCCCTCTCTTAACAGGTTGATGCCGACGAGTACATCAAATACATCGAGTCTTAGATCTCTGATGATCTGTGCACGTTCAAGCGTATCAATATCCGAATGCAGGTATTTGACTCTGATGCCCACTTCTTTGAGATAGTCCGTAAGATCCTCCGCCATATGCTTGGTAAGCGTCGTGATCATGACCTTGCCTTTTTTGTCTGTCTCCCTACGTATCTCAGCTATGAGATCATCTATCTGCCCCTGTGTCGGTCGAACCGAGATCTCAGGGTCCAGCAGTCCCGTGGGACGTATAACCTGTTCAGCCCGTAACAGCTCATGATCTGCCTCGTAATCTCCCGGAGTCGCGGATACGAACATGACCTGATCCAACTGATCCTCAAATTCATCAAAACTAAGCGGTCTGTTGTCAAGCGCAGACGGAAGTCTGAATCCGTAATCAACAAGAGTATTCTTTCTTGATCTGTCTCCCGCATACATTCCGCCTATCTGCGGCACTGTGATATGACTCTCGTCTATGATAAGAAGGAAGTCATCGAAATAATCCATCAGACACATCGGCCTGCTGCCGGGTGCTCTTCCGCTCATGGGCGCCGAATAGTTCTCGATCCCCGAACAGAAGCCTGTCTCACGCAGCATCTCAAGATCGAAATTGGTCCTCTCCGCTATCCTCTGAGCCTCAATGAGCTTATCCTCATGTTTAAAGAAAGCTACTCTGTCCTTAAGTTCTGTCTCTATCCTGTCACAGGCATCTCTTATCTTATCCGGTGGTATCACATAGTGTGAAGCGGGAAAAACTGCCACATGCTCCAATGTGTTCTTCATCTTGCCGGTTATCGGATCCACTTCGGATATCCTGTCGATCTCATCGCCGAAGAATTCAACCCTTATAAGGCTGTCTCCGCCTATGGCCGGATATATCTCAACAGTGTCTCCGCGCACTCTGAATGTCGCACGCTCTATATCATTGTCATTCCTGTCATACCGGATGTCTATCAGTTCCCTGATCACTTCATCCCTGTCCTTATTCTGTCCCGGTCTTAAGGAAACTATGAGTTCCTTATAATCATCCGGACTGCCAAGGCCATATATGCAGCTGACACTCGATACCACTATCACATCTCGTCTCTCCGTAAGTGATGCCGTTGCTGACAGACGCAACTTATCTATCTCATCATTGATTGATGAATCCTTGGCGATATAAGTATCCGAGGACGGAACATAGGCTTCAGGCTGGTAATAGTCGTAGTAGGACACGAAGAATTCCACGGCATTATTCGGGAAGAATTCCTTCATCTCGCCGTACAGCTGACCGGCCAAAGTCTTATTATGACTGATGATCAGAGTCGGCTTATTAAGTGCCGCTATGACATTCGCCATCGTAAATGTCTTACCTGAACCGGTCACGCCAAGCAGGGTCTCAAACTGGTTGCCCTGCTTAAAACCCTCTACAAGTCTCTCGATGGCCTGAGGCTGATCACCCGTAGGCTTATAATCCGAATGCAATTCGAAGTTCATATCGTCAGTGATTCTCCAAAAAAGAAATGATATACTAACAGATAGTATATCATTTCCATATTGGCATGTCTATAAATAATCGGAACAAATGTTCGTAGATTGATTACTTATTAGTTCCTTTTTTCCTGTTATCTGTACAGTTATCAGTAACTGCTCTCCCACATCTTATGGATCTCGTCCAGGGCTGCATCAAGCTGGACATCCTCGTCTTTTTCATAATAGGCGTCAGCGTCAAACTGAACTTCCACATCCGGTTCTATCCCGGTTCCATGGATACATACTCCGTTGGGTGTATAGTATGCGCTTGTAGTGAGTTTCACGGCAGATCCGTCAGATAAAGGTACCACCGTCTGCACTATCCCCTTGCCATATGTGGTGGTTCCGACGACTCTTCCCTTGCCGTAGTCCTTGACTGCACCCGTGAGTACTTCCGAGGCACTGGCCGAGTATTGATTCACGAGCATCACAAGAGGAAGATCGAGCTCGTGCTCTCCGTCACAGGTATACTCCTTTTTGTTATCGTACTTATCTATGGTATATACGATCACTCCTTCGGGAAGTATATTTCTTGCGATATCGCACGCTGTTTCAAGATTGCCTCCGAGGTTGCTTCGAAGATCGATCACGATCCCTCTGGCACCCTGACCTTTTAAAACCGCAAGTGCTTCAACGAACTGATCCGATGTGACGGTATCAAATTCCGTAATACCTATATATCCGATATTGTCTTCCTTCATCTCGGAATAAACCGTGGTCGTCTCAATGATATCCCTGACGATATCCACTTCGATCACGTCATCTTCGCCTTCTCTGACTAATGTAAGGTGAACCGTGGTCCCGACCTCACCTCTGACGTATTTGACTATCTCACTGCTGTCCATTCCCTTTGCTTCTATATCATCGACCTTGTAGATATAGTCACCCTCTCGAAGTCCGGCTTTGTCAGCAGGGGAATCCTCCGTAGTCCCGGCTATGATACAGTAATCACTTTCCTCATCATAGCTTATATATGCTCCTATACCTCCGAACACACCGTCAGATTCTTCTCTGGCTTTTTTGATCTCATCTTCGGTATAGTAAACACCGTATTTATCTCCCAGGGAATCTATCATGCCGCGATATATGCCTGTTTCCAGGTCCTCTGTCGTGTATTCATTAAGATAGTACTTGTCTATCACCGATTCCACGGCTTTGATCTTACCGGCTACCTGTTCATTGACAAGCCTGCTCTTATAGTTCTTACCGTCTTCGCCGTAGGTTCCGGCAGCCACTGCCTTTCTTATCTTATACGTGCCGTAGAACTCTCTGCCTATCAGGACGATACCGAAAATGCACATGGATAAGAGCATCCCGAGGATCATTCCCCACAGAAATCTTCTGTTTCCATCCTTGGACCCTCTTACGGCTTCTTCGGTTCTTTCTTCCAGTATTTCTTCTTCCATTGCTCTCTCCTTGCAGTAATATCAAGAACGTCCGCGAGCGACAGATCCTTGCTCGCAGACGCTGCTTTTCTTAATTTGACAGATAATTCCAGGGACTTACATATGAACCGTTCTTACGTACACTGAAATGAAGATGATTTCCTGTCGATCTTCCCGTTGTACCGACGGCAGCGATCTTCTGACCCTTGGATACAAGATCACCTTTTGATACATACAATGCCGATGCATGCATATAGATGGTATAAAGGCTGTCACCGTGATCTATCATCACATAATTGCCCATAGAAGCATTGTATGAAGCAGCGACCACCTCTCCGTCATATGCCGCCAGGATCGGTGAGCCTCCCGGAGCAGCCATATCAACACCGTTGTGGAACTGCTGCACACCCAGGATCGGATGTATCCTGTTACCGTAATCATCAGAGATCTTTGTATACGAAGGTGCCGGCCATTTGAACATTCCGCCGTCATAAGTCAGCTTTACCCCGCTTTCCTCGGCCAACCTTCGTTTTTCTTCCGCAACCAGCTGCTCCAACTGCCTGATCTCTGCATCCCGGGCAGCCGCATCCGCCTCTAACTGCTTGATAGCAGCTTCTTTGTTATTAATATCGATCGCGGTCGCATTGATCTCGCCGGTCTTGGCTTCGATCAAGGCGTTCAGATTCTCCTGTTCCTCATCCTGCTTGGCCTTTGCCATATCCAACAGTTCTTTGTCTGATTCCAGATCGGCCTTGCAGGCCGCTACATATTCACAGGTCTGTTTAAACTCTTCGAGCTTGTTGGCATCATATTCCGACATCTTCTCGGCATAGTCAGCCTTATTGAGCATATCCGCATACGAACTTGCGGTAAATATCAGGTCCAGATAGAAAGTATCACCCTTCTCATAGATGAACTTGATGCGCTTCTTCATATTCTCATATTGAGTTTGCTGGATCTGCTCGGCTTCTTCAAGATCGGCCGTTGCTTCCTCTATCTCAGTCTCTTTCTCCGATATGAGTTCTTTAAGTTCGGCGATCTTGGCCTCAACTTCCATCAGGTTCCCGTCAAGTTCGGTGACATAAGCTTCGAGGTCTTTTTTGGTCGCTTCCAGACCGGACACGATGGCCTTCGCATTGGTAATATTGCTCTGTATCTGCTTCTTTTCCTTCTCAGCTTCCGCTATCTCCGCCTGCTTGGCTTTAATATTCGACTCTATGTCCTTAGTATCCGCATATGCCGTCAGGGAATAGTCCGTGAAGATACACAGGATCAATACGAGCGCCAAAACACTGAGTCGCCTGTTTTTTTTAACATGCATACAGTATCAAACCCTCAGATGCTTCCTCACTGTTACAAAACTGCCTATAAGACCTATACCTGCGCCTATACCCAGTGATACGGGTATCAGCGTACTGAACACCGTCTCAACCGGAAGGAACTGAAGGATCGATCCTATCTCGGAGAAACGTTCCAGTATGATATTCATCGCCTTGATATAAATAAAATATATTATCCCAAGCGGAATGGCTGCACCGATGATACCTATGATCAGTCCTTCCACCACAAACGGCGCTCTTACGAAAAAGTCCGTTGCTCCGATATACTTCATGATACCTATCTCTTCCTTACGAACGGATATACCTATCATTACGGTATTGCTTATAAGGAAGATAGAAACTGCTAAAAGAATGCCTATGATACCGACTGAAATATAGCTTATGAGCTTATTGGCTCCTGTCAGTGCATCCGCTGTCTGCTGCGAACTGTTGACCTGTCTGACACCTGCGATCGTCTTAAGATAGGTGACAAGCGAAGACTGAAGTGAAATATCCTTCATGTATATCTCATAGTTCTCGGAATCCTCGAGCGGATTCTCTGTAAACCCGTCTGCATATTCGCCGAGATACTCATCCTTGAAGCTGTTCCATGCTTCGTCCGCAGAGACAAAATTGATCCTGTCTACCTCTTTGCGGTCTAAGATGAGTTCACCTATATGCTGCTTCTCCTCATCGCTTAATCCTTCATCAAAGAATACCGTAACGGCCACTCCGGCCTCTGCATTCCTGACGATATTCTGGAAATTGGCAACAACAGAATAGAAGATTCCGAAAAGCAGCAGGCATGAAGCTATTGTTGCGATGGATGCGAGAGAGAACCATGCATTTCTGAACATGTTCCTTACGCCCTGTCTTAAGGTATAGAAGAAAGTACTAATTCTCATCGATATAGCCTCCTTCCTCCTCGTCGCTGACTATGACACCTTTCTTCATGGTCACGACCCTCTTCTGCATCTCGTTTACTATCTCTCTGTTATGTGTTACCACTATTATGGTCGTTCCGCGTTTATTGATCTGCTCTAAAAGTCTCATGATCTCCCATGAATTACGCGGATCCAGGTTACCGGTAGGCTCATCACACAGAAGGATCGGCGGCTTATTGATAAGTGCTCTGGCAAGAGCCACTCTCTGCTGCTCACCACCGGACAGTTCCTTGGGCTTGGCCTTGTATTTGCCCGCAAGTCCGACTATAGACAGTATCGCAGGTACGTTTCGCTTGATCAGTCTGTTAGGTGTCTGAACTATACGTTGCGCAAAAGCAACATTCTCATACACATTTCGATCCTTGAGCAGTCTGAAATCCTGGAATACAACTCCGAGATTTCTTCTGTATTTGGGGACCTGTCTGTGTCTTAATCTTCCCAGGTTGATATTGTTGACATATATGTCACCTTCGGTCGGAGTCAGTTCTCTGAGCAGCAGTTTGATTAGTGTCGATTTTCCCGAACCGCTGTCGCCTACGATAAATACAAACTCACCTTTTTTTACTGTAAGACTCACGCCGTTTAACGCCGGTGAGCCTGTTGCATAAGTCTTGGTGACATTATCCAGAACTATCAGCTCATCATCCGCGATCTGACGTTGTTTCTTTTTCTTGATCAGTGCCAATTTCCTCTCTCCTTCTTAAATCCCGCTTTCTGTATCATCCGGTTATCAGTACTCAAGCGTCTCCATATAATTCATATATTTCACTACCATAAGAGCTATCTTGAAAGTGATCGCATCTTCAAACACCCTAAGATCAAGTCCTGTCTGTTTCTGCAGTTTATCAAGTCTGTAAACAAGCGTATTTCTGTGGATGAACAGTTGTCTTGATGTCTCTGAAACATTAAGACTGTTCTCAAAGAACTTGCTTATGGTCATGAGTGTCTCTTCATCAAAATCATCCGGGCTCTGTCCGTCGAATATCTCCTTGATAAAAAGCTTGCATAAGGGTATGGGAAGCTGATAGATAAGGCGTCCGATACCAAGCTCGCTGTATGCGATTATAAGCCGGTCGTCGAAGAATATCTTGCCCACATCCAGAGCCATCTTGGCTTCCTTATAGGAATGACTCACTTCCTTGATGTCCCCCACCACGGTTCCGTAAGAGATCCTTATGTCAGTGACGGACTCATTCTCCATAAGTTTCATATAAGAATTGCAGAGTTTCTGAATATCCTCATCTGTCTCTGAAGCTGCGAGCTCTTTGACTACAATGACATTGTTCTCATCTACCGCAGTAATGAAATCCTTGTTGTTCGTGCCATAACTGGTGCGCATCAGTTCAAGAACACTTCCGCTGTTATCTTCGTTGCCCTCGATGATTATGACTACACGTCTGATCTCAGGCTTGATGTGCAGTTTCTTGGCTCTGCTGAAAATGTCCACCAACAACAGGTTGTCCAGCAGGAGATTCTTGATGAAATTATCTCTGTCGAACCTCTCCTTGTAAGCCACTAAAAGGCCCTGTATCTGAAAAGCAGCCAGCTTGCCCAGAGTAAACAGATCCTCTCCCTGACCTGCAACTATGAGAATGAATTCAAGCTGACCCTCATCCATTATCTTGAAAAACTGACAGCCTCTGATCTCCTGACTGTCTGCAGGTGAAGATGCAAATTCAACCGCCTGGGGACCAAACTCTTCCAAAGAAGGGTCTGAAGACGCAACCGTCCTTCCGTCCGAATCTACCACACAGATCTCTATCCTCGCAATATTCTTCAGTCCCTCAATCGTACTCTGCAATACCTGATTAGAAATCATACTCTCTCCATTCGTTCGTTGTTATTTTGCACAATTTCAACATGACTTTTTCAGATCATTTGCTTCCACAAAGCACATATCTTATTCATTTTAATAGAAACTAACAAAAAAGTCCATAGTATCAACTTGGTTTTTTGTGCAATTTTATCTAAAATGGCTGTTTTATGCTTTCGTCGAATTGAACAAAAGCAGTCATGTGCAAAAATGCCGCACAAGACATACAAAGCTTCACGGCACTGCGGATAGTGCACATATATAATTAAAATATGCGCAGAAGCACGAAACCTTTTCATTATGCAAAGGAGGAAAACGCATATGAACACTAAGGAACAAATCCAAAATATCCGGGATATCATTGGGAGCAACATTCGTCACTGGCGTATGTTCAGAGAAATGAAACAGGAAGAACTGGCGCGGAAATGCAATTGTGACCGATCCACCATCTCAAGATACGAGACCGGAGACGGCTGTCCTACAGTAGATCTTCTACTGCTCATAGCCGCGGCACTCGATCTGGAACTCATGTGCTTCCTTGTCGAGGATTATCCGGATTTTTGCAAAACCACTTTCTCCGGCTTGCAGAGCGGGATCGATTCCTTAAGATCGGACCATATGGCAATGAATGAAACTCTAAAAGAAATGAGGCAGTTTGATGAAGAGCGTGCAAAGGCTGAAGACAGATTACTGGAATACTATACTCGCACATCTTAGGTCCGTCTATATCGGATACGCCCGTCCGGTTCAGGCACATATCTATCCGATCAATTCCTTAAATGATTGAATGCATTCGGGGAAATCAAAGAAGGTTGAAGGGAGGTCATTTCTAAGGGGCGGCCATCATATTTAAAGCTGCGGGGGGACCCGCAGCTTTGTCATACATGTCCTAAATGATCTTTGATCAAAAAATACCCATATAAAAGGGAGGATGCCAAGCACCGGAGGTGCTTGGCATTTATTATGAAAAAGTTTTATCTTGTTACTGGCTACTCAGTATCATCTTATGTTCATAGTATATTATTCAAAAGTGTCTAAATTTTACTAATCGTTTTAAGATTATGCAAACTAATTGTGAACAAATTGTAAACTCACGTTTTA
>CAMNDJ010000023.1 GCA_946535225.1 uncultured Lachnospiraceae bacterium | reverse complement strand
TATCCAAAGCATATTTGATTATATTTAATCAAATATATCATTAGTCGGGGTTGTCCGAATGACATCAGGGCCAGGATGATCAGCGTCGGCAGATCCAGGTAGAACAGGAATCCGTTCAGCACATTCCCGGGACCGTATCCGAATGCGATCATTATAAAGAATGCTGCGACAAGCAATATTATCCCGATAACGGTAGCGATGATATTGCCACGTTTATTGTTTTCATTCTCGTTCATAAGTGTCATGATATTTTCCTCCGCTTTCTTGGAATAAGCCTCATCGGAGAGTCTCTCACCGCTTATAAGCTCATTCATGGTTATGCCAAGCGAGGTACACAGAGATTCAATATAAGTCATATCGGGAATGCCGCGGCATGTCTCCCATTTGGATATGGTCTTATCGGAAACACCGATCTTATCCGCAAGTTCCTTCTGGGTCAGCCCCTGTTCCTTACGAAGTTCTGATATAAATACTCCGATCTTATCCTGATTCATAAAGACATCTCCTTATGTACGCCCTGGCAGGCTTCTTACGGAATTCCGAAAATAAGATATCTTATGATCATATTCTATTCGTAGAGTCCGTAGAATATAACCTACAATGCGTAGAATTAAACAGATATTTCTCTATTGCTGATGTAGTGCAGGCATTAACGGAAAGCGCGGATGGAAGAAAATATTGGAATAAACTAAAACAGAGACTTAAAGAAGAGGGTAGTCAGTTGGTGACAAATTGTCACCAACTGAAAATGAGGTCGACGAAGGATGGAAAACGATATAATACTGATGTAGCAAATACAGAGCAATCAAAACCTGTTCACAGTATTAGAGGGCGATCTGTATAAGATCGCCCTCTGAGACTGTTGACAATTCAGATCTTAGTTGGTAATCTTTTATGGTAAACATCAAAAAGAAAGGACACACATAAGTGTGCGAGTGAGCCGATGAAAAACAGATGATCATATCAGGTAGATACAGACTTAGTATTAAGGGCCGAAAGGTCTGTTTGTGTATGCCGGATCGGATCATCGTGATTTTCAGACGCCATCATTTATGATGATGCCCTTTTGGCATATATTAGTCTTCGATCACATATGATCTGCTTTCGGTATGACCGATGGCAGATTTTTTTGTGCTCTGTTTTCGGAGGATCAGTGTGAAAAATGTGCTGATGCACCATTTTTCACACCTGCGATTTGCGCAAAGCACAAATCGCCTTATGGCATCGCCGAATCTGATATTCGGCTCGCCGCCTCGCAAGCAAGGCAAGGAGGAATAATATGGCACAATTACAGGTAAGTAACCTTACTTTTTCATATGAAGGCAGCAGCGATAACGTATTTGAGAATGTGAGCTTCAGTGTCGATACGACATGGAAACTCGGACTCATCGGTCGTAACGGCAAGGGCAAGACCACATTACTCAATCTTTTGATGGGAAGATATGAATATGCCGGGAATATATCCGGAGGGGCGGTATTTGACTGCTTTCCATATGCAATATCTGAGAGTGATCTGGACAGAACCGCTTCAGAACTGGCTGTTTCGTGGAAGCCGCAGGTGGAAGAATGGCAGATACTCGTTCAGTTAGGTCAGATCGGGATGGATCCGGAATGTATATACAGAGCGTTTGGTACCCTGAGCTACGGAGAACGTACCAGAGTCATGCTCGCGGTACTCTTCGCATCGGATGATGAGATGCTGCTGATAGATGAGCCAACCAATCATCTGGATAAGGATGCAAGAGATATCGTGAAGGAATACCTTAAGTCAAAAAAAGGCTTCATTCTGGTATCTCATGACAGAGATCTTCTCGATGCCGTGACGGATCATGTACTCGTACTTAATCGTAACAGCATAGAAGTTCAGACAGGCAATTTCTCTTCATGGCAGGAGAACAAGGAGAGAGCGGACGCTTTTGCCTTAGCGGAGAATGAAAAGCATATAAAGGAAATAGGCAAGCTTAAGGCCGCCGCCGACAGAAGTAACAGATGGGCAGTCAAGAATGAGAATACCAAGATAGGATTCGATCCGTTAAAAGAACCTGAGAGAAATATCTCGACCAGATCCTATATCGGTGCCAAGACCAAGAAGATGCAGGCGAGGGTCAAATCCTATGAGAAACGGATGGACAGGGAGATTGAGGAAAAGGAAGGACTGCTTAAAGATATAGAGACTGTAGCTGACCTTAAGCTTGATCCGCTTAAGTATCATAAGAGTGTTCTTGTGGAGGCGAGGGAACTGTCGATAGGATATGGCTTAAGCGCCCCGCTTTTTACCGATATGACATTTAAGATATGTCAGGGAGAGCGGGTATTCTTATCCGGCAGGAACGGCTGTGGCAAGACAAGCCTTATAAAGGCGATACTTAAGGGCGCATCAGAAGATCCGGATGAGGCAAAAGAGAGTATTCTTAATGTGATGGGAGAGCTTAAGGTTGCTTCAGGTCTTAAGATATCATATATCAATCAGGACACTTCTTTTCTTAAGGGAACGCTGAGGGAATATGCGAAAGCGGCCGATTTGGATGAGAGCCTGTTTCTGGCGGTATTAAGGCGCCTTGATCTTGAGAGAGAGCAGTTTGTGAAGGATATGACCGAATTCTCTGAGGGACAGAAGAAGAAGGTGCTCATAGCGACAAGCCTCATCACACCTGCCCATCTGTATATCTGGGACGAACCGCTAAATTATATCGATGTGTTCTCAAGAATGCAGATAGAGAAGCTTATCCTGGAATATCAGCCAACAATGCTGCTGGTGGAGCATGATGTTAGATTTAAGGAGAAGGTTGCAACGAAGGATATTGCAATATGATCAAATAAAGGGACGGCCCACGCCGTCCCTTGTCTGTATCGGTTCTGTTTATTTAAGTATCTCTCCTATATCTCCGGACTTTATGATCATGGGCATAAGTTCGTCTGAGGCATTCTCAGTCTTAAGGAGTTCTGCGATACGCCTGTTTATCTCTTTTTTCTTAAGGCCGAATGTATTGAGACAGATACTGCTTAAGCCGCATCTTATTGCGATCGCCGCATCGCTCTCTATCTCATTGCCGACCATGACAGTCTCTTCACTCTTAAGGCCCTCTTCTGACATCAGCTTATTAAGAAAGTCCGGTTCCGGCTTCATCATGCCATAGTCTGAAGATATATATATCTTATCCAGGATATCCTGCAATCCGAAGGTCTCTATCTCGGGCATCGTGAATACCTTCTGCGCATTGGATAAGAGATAGAGACGGCAGCCTTTATCCTTAAGAGACTTAAGAGTCTCCATTGTATTGGGATACAGGCGGACATATTCTCTTGATGCAGTCCTGAAAAGATTGGCTGCTGCTGTGGCCCACTCGCTGTCAGCGACTTTACTTAGCACGCCTTCGATATTTTCCTTGTACTGTCTTCGCAAAGTATCGATATCTGAACCTGCGATCATAAGAGAGCAGGAATGGTGTCCGCCCCCTTCGAACAACAATCTGGCGAATACACGCTCGATCTTTATCTCGGGCTTTTTGACACCGGTAAGTACGGAAAGTCTCTGTCGCTCGCCCGCATCATAGAGGAAGAACGCATCCCTAAGCGGTTTCTGCTTCCATTCACAGCCGTAGACATTGTAGAAGTCACGCATGATCTTCCACAATTCCTTACTGTTCTCATCTGTATGTATGTCCAAAAGCGTTCCGTATAAGTCAAAGATATAATTCTTATACTCTTTCATATCGTTACACATCTCCGGTACCGGATACTGCCGGATTATCAGAAAATTAACGGATCAAGCGCGACTCAGATCACAGCTTGTCAGGTTCCGGATAATCAACCCCAAATGTCTCCACTGTCATAGTCTTAATGACCTGAGGGATAAGAGGTCTGTCATTATAGTCCGTATCGCATTCAGCGATCTTATTCACGTTTTCCATTCCTTCTGTGACCTTGCCGAATGCGGCATAATCTCCGTCCAAATGAGGACTTGTCTTATGCATGATGAAAAACTGTGAGCCCGCACTGTCCGGAAACATGGATCTGGCCATGGACAGCACACCTTCCGTATGCTTAAGATCGTTCTTAAATCCGTTGCTGTTAAATTCTCCTTTTATGGAGTATCCCGGGCCGCCCATACCCGTACCCTCAGGGCATCCGCCCTGGATCATGAAGCCTTTGATGACTCTGTGGAATATAAGACCGTTATAATAGTCCTTTCCTATAAGGCTTATGAAGTTATTTACGGACTGAGGTGCTATATCCGGGTATAACTCGGCTTTGATCACATCTCCGTTTTCCATTGTGATGGTTACTATAGGGTTTTGCTTATCCATTTTTTCCTCCCTTATCAGCTTTTTACATTGTTTCTTCCGTCGGACTTGGCTTCATATAGCACTTTATCCATACGTTCGAATACATCTTCATATCTGTCATTTTCTTTTACTTCGGTCACACCTATGCTGCAGGTGATCTTTTTACCGTTCGGCATTGAAGCCTTTGCCACGGCGGATCTTATCCTTTCGGCCGTATCAACTGCCTCAGTAAGAGCCTTGTTGTACAGAACCACAACGAACTCCTCGCCGCCCCAGCGGCCGATATCCGCAGTTTCTCTCTTAAGAGAGTCGGTCAATATGTGAGCAAACAGCTTAAGTGTTTTGTCACCGACTGAATGTCCGTGTTCGTTCCTCCTGTCCGTAATATCTTTTTCACATTATACCATAATGATGCATGGAATAATTGGAATGTTTCTGTATATTATCATAGAATTAACTCACTTGCTGATGTTATAATAAACTAAAATGTACCTTGCTTTTGATTACAGGACGAAAAAGCATGCCTAAAAAGAACACGGAAGCGAAAGATAAAGATAAAGAGATCAAGGAACCAACCCTAAACAATCGAAGCAGTAAGTAAGTTTCTCTTCGAATTCACATGGGAACAAGGGTAACAAGAGCAAGTTAAGAAAGGATCATCCGGAGGGGAGATTAATGAAAGACAGATCCGATTCTTCGGGGTTCATCTGGACACTGAGATATACATTACTTAATTCGGCATATTTTGTTGCGTTCTGTACTATTCATGCCTATGCGGCAGTATATCTGCTGGCCAACGGATTCTCGAATACTGAGGTCGGCATACTGTTAGCAGTAGCCAATATAATATCTGCGGTTTTCCAACCGATTATAGCCGGGATGATAGATCGCCCCGGCCCTCTGACTAACAGGATATTTATAATGTTCTCAGTCGCGGTCATTTTTTTCGGATCTGTGGTATTACTGATCATACCATGCAATAAGGCCGCGGTCTTCATAATATACGCGCTCATATACATGATACAGTTTGCATATCAGCCTGTTATGACAGCGCTTTGTTTCGAATATCAGAAGGCAGGATGCAGTATATATTACGGACTTGCCAGAGGGTTGGGTTCAGCGAGTTTTGCGGTAACTGCAGCGATCATCGGAGGCGTTGTTGCAAGGAATGGAGAGAGTGTTCTTCTGTATGTCAACATTGTGACGATGCTCATCTCTGCTGTTCTCATAATCACATTTATCAAACCCCGCAATGAAAAAGATACGGAAACTGACACTCGTGTCATCGAAGGTGATGCATCATCCGGAACGATCCATAACAGTTTTAAATCTTTTGTTCAGGCTTATCCGGCCTTTACGGTCTTCCTGATCGCAACGGTATGTTTCTTTTTTGCGCATAATATGATCAATGATTTCATGATACAGATCATCCGCAATCTCGGTGGAGGAGAAACGGAACTGGGATATGCAAACTTCCTTCAGGCGATCCTGGAACTTCCCGTGATGGCACTGATAGGGCTTGTGCTTAAGAAGATATCGGCGGACAAGCTTCTTATAGTTTCCGGCTTTGCTTTTTTTGTGAAGATACTGATATTGCTGTTTACTTTCAACATGGCGATGATGTATCTGAGCCAGTCTTTTCAGCTTTTTGCATACGCGGTATTCATACCTGCCGCCGCTTACTACGTGAACAGTACGATGAGCGAATATGATCAGGTCAAGGGTCAGGCTTATGTTACGAGCGCTATCACTATAGGCGGTGTATTCTCGAATCTTATAAGCGGTGTGATACTTGATAATTCAGGAATGAAGACCATGCTCATGACCGGAACGGCAGTATGCGCGGTTGGAGTTCTGATCGCATATTTTGCGATGGTCAAGTTGCCACATGTAAGGAAAGAAGATATGATGATGTGAGAGACGGCCGTTTTGCCGTTTGGACCCTGATGGGATGCAGAGTACGGAGGTAATGAATGAAGATAGTCGAATTGGACAGAAATACATTAGGATATGATATCGATACGAGCGTATTTGAGGATTTCGGCGAGTACGAACAGCATGATTCGGATACGCCGCAGAATAACAGAGAATACATAAAAGATGCGGATGTAGTAATATTTAACAAAGCGGTCATGAATGAAGAGATGCTTAAGGATGCCGCTAACGTAAAGCTCTTATGTGTTACGGCTACGGGATATGACAATATAGACTTAGAATATGCCAAAAGCCGCGGAATAGGTGTGGCCAATGTTAAAGCCTACTCAACACCTGCGGTAGCCCAGCATACGTTTGCTCTGGCTCTGTATGTGCTTGAGAAGATCAGCTACTATGATGAATATGTTAAGTCGGGCAAGTACAGTTCGCAGTCAGGTTTCTGTAATTTTGACGAGAAATACAATGAACTCGACGGAATGACCTGGGGAATAGTCGGAATGGGTAATATCGGTCGTAAAGTAGCGCAGATCGCTACGGCGTTCGGATGCAAAGTCATTTATTATTCGACTACAGGCAGGAATAAGGTGGAGGGATATGAACAGGTGAGTTTCGATGATCTTTTATCAAGATCTGACATTCTTTCCCTTCATTGTCCTCTTAATGACACAACGAGAGGGCTGATAGATATGGCAGCTCTTAAGAAGATGAAGGGTACGGCGATACTTATCAACGTTGCGAGAGGACCGGTTATAGTGGAGGATGATCTGGCCACGGCTCTTGATCAGGGTATCATAGCCGGAGCAGGGCTTGATGTCCTAAACAAAGAGCCTATGCCGGCAGATTCGCCTCTTCACAGGATCAAAGACAGCAGAAAGCTTCTTATCACGCCTCATATGGCCTGGGCCAGTGTTGAGGCCAGACAGAGATGTGCGGATGAAGTATATCGCAATATAGAGGCATTCATTGAAGGAAAGAGTCGTAACAGAGTAGATTGATCCAAAGGAAAAATGAAGAGACTGAGGATAGATCAGAAATTCATAGATGTTAACCCGCTACGGAGCATAATAATTTATTCGTTACTTGTTCCGTACTGTATTTATCTGTGCATTGATAACTTTCTGCACGGTGTCTATACTATAGGACTTCTGGCGCTTTTCTGTGCCGTAATAACTGCGATCGCTCTGATACTTCTCTCGATATGTCGATTCGGCAGGAAACCGCGAAAACTTCTCATGCATATTGCCATCCATATCCAGTGTATAGTCTACTGGTTTACTTTCGGATGGTTTCTTTATACGGGCGGCACGGGCGGCACGAGCATATTTCTGATATTTGCAGCCGCACCGGTCTGCATGTATTTCTTTAATCTGTTCTATGGCAGTTATTTCTGTACCGTACTGTTCATTGGTATGGCAGTATATATGTACACGCCGCTGCATCTTAAGGGCTATCAGTTCCCTGAAATGTATTACAAGCGATTACCTGTCATGTACCTTATCGAGGTGATAATGTGTGCGGTCGCACAGTATGAGGCCGTAAAAGCCAAGATCAAGCAGGACATCGCACTTGAGGAAGCCAGGCGTGCAAGTGAAGCAAAAACGGACTTTCTGGCCAATACAAGTCATGAGATAAGAACTCCGATCAATGCGGTCCTGGGCATGAATGAGATGATACTTCGCGAGAGCGCAAAGGCGGAGAAGATCCCGGATAATGATCCTGAGGCCATGAGGCAGGCCTTTAAGAATATAGAAGAATACGCCGGTAATGTAGACAGTGCCGGGAATAATCTGTTGTCCATCATTAATGATATTCTTGATTTTACCAAGATCGAGGAAGGAAGGATGGACGTGATAGAAGAAGAGTATCAGTTAAGCACATTGCTTAATGATGTGATCAAAATGATCCGATTTAAGGCCCTTGAAAAGAATCTCATATTTGATACGGATATTGATGAGAATCTTCCGGACAGGCTGTGGGGTGATGAGGTAAGAGTACGTCAGGTGATCACTAATCTCCTTACGAATGCGGTCAAATATACAGATACCGGGAAAGTGACATTGACAGCAAAAGGAGATGTATCGGAACAGGCAGTCGACGGGCACAGGCTTATCAGACTGTTCATTTCCGTAAAAGATACGGGAATAGGCATCAAACAAGAGGATATCGGAAGGATATTTGACAAGTTCGAGCGTATGGATCTTGAGAAGAACAGTACCATAGAAGGAACCGGACTCGGACTTGCCATAACCGGAAATCTTCTTAAGATGATGGGAGGAGAGATAAAAGTACAGAGTGTTTACGGACAGGGTTCTGAGTTCAGTGTCATGATCCCCCAGCGTGTTATCTCGGATGAACCGATCGGTGATCTTAATGGCGGATCTGAGAAGTCTCATGAGAATAAAAAGATTTATCATGAGGCATACAGAGCACCTGATGCAGATATCCTGATCGTTGATGATACAAGGATGAATCTGATAGTTGCTAAAGAATTCCTCAAGGACATAAGAGTTCGGATCGAGACTGCATCCGGCGGTGCGGAAGCCGTAAGTATGGCCGGTTCAAAGAAGTATGATGTAATCTTTATGGATCAGCGCATGCCCGGAATGGACGGAATAGAAGCCATGCATTGCATAAAGAAACAGGCAGACGGTCCCAATACCCATACGCCTGTCATATGTCTGACGGCAGATGCCGTGATAGGTGCCAAGGAGAGATATCTCTCGCAGGGCTTTGATGATTATCTTACAAAACCGATCAACAGCGCGGCATTGGAAAGGATGCTCAAGAAATATCTGCCGGAAGATAAAGTGATACCGGTACAGGAAGGAACGTTTGATGAAGGTTCGGAATCTGAGACGACCACAGCTGAGGATGAGCAATATGAGAATGGATTCTTCGAATCTCTGAAAGAAGCAAATATAGATGTCAGAAAAGGAATGGCTAACTGCGGCATGGATGAGAGATTCTACAGATCGATCCTTGCAGAGTTTCTGCGCAGTTCATATGAAAATATGGGAAAGATAAACGAACTGGTACAGAAAAGTAAAATCAAGGACTATGCCGTGCTCATACATGCACTTAAGAGTACATCGGCTACGATCGGTGCCGTAAGGCTCTCGGCTTTGTCGGCTTCGCTTGAGAAGGCGGCAAAAGCAGGCAATGAGCAGTTTATCCTTGACAGGCACAAACAGGCGATGGAAGAGTATGATAAAGTGATACTTGTTCTGGAGAAGACCGTATCTGATGAAACAGGTATCGACGGGCAGACAGTCAATGAAGACGGTTCTATGGAATTTGCTCCGCAAGGTGATCCATACGAGGAAGAGTTATATAGAGGAGACCTGTAATGAAAAGATTTATATCATGGAATGTAAACGGATTAAGAGCCTGCAGGGAAAAAGGCTTTGAACAGATATTTAAGGACCTGGATGCCGACATATTCTGTCTGCAGGAGACAAAACTGCAGGAAGGACAGATCGATATATCTTTTGACGGTTATCATGATTATTGGAATTATGCCGAGAAAAAGGGATACTCAGGCACGGCCGTTTTTGCAAAAGAAGAGCCTCTTAATGTGACATACGGAATAGGAGTGGATGAGCATGATCACGAAGGACGTGTGATCACTCTTGAGTATCCGGACTATTATTTTATAACAGTCTATGTTCCGAATTCACAGGATGAACTGAAGCGACTGGATTACAGGATGAAGTTTGAAGATGACTTCCTTGCCTATATCAAGAGCTTAGAGAAGAGCAAGCCGGTCATTTACTGCGGGGATCTGAATGTCGCTCACAAAGAGATAGATCTTAAGAATCCGAAGACCAACAGGCATAATGCGGGATTTACGGATGAAGAGCGAGGCAAATTCCAGAATATCATTGACAGCGGATTCATTGATACATTCCGTTATTTCTATCCCGATCTCGAATCGGTATATTCATGGTGGAGTTACAGATTCCATGCAAGAGAGAAGAATTCCGGCTGGCGTATAGACTATTTTATGACGTCAGCATCACTTTCAGTCAGATTAAAAGATGCAAAGATACACACTGAGATCTTCGGATCGGACCATTGTCCCGTGGAGCTGGATATAGATATCTGATGAGCATGTTATATGAAGAACTGTTAAAACTGTATAATTCGGATGAATATCCTTTTCATATGCCGGGTCATAAGAGACAGGACTTGGGCTGCGAACTGGATCAGGCATATCATATGGATATAACGGAGATAATGGGTTATGACAATCTGTATGATGCAGGCGGGATTCTCAAAGAAGCGATGGACTATGCGGGAAGGCTCTATGGGTGTCCGAATACTTATTTTCTTGTCAACGGATCGACTGCAGGCATCCTGATCGCTATACATGCGGTTACGTCAATGTACAAAAACAGACGGTTGCTCATCGCATCCAACTGTCACAGATCGGTCCGGGCCGGAGCTATGCTTACATCCGTTGATACGGATGTCTTAGATGTTGCGCAAGTAGACGGATTCGGAGTTTATGGTGCGGTATCGCCTGAGGAAGCAGAGAACAGATTAAGAAGCGCAAAAGAAGCGGGATCACCGTATGCGGCAGTTGTCATTACATCTCCCACATATGGAGGGATACTGTCTGATATAGAGGCCATTGCCAATGTCTGTCACAGATATGACACTATACTGGTCGTGGATGAGGCTCACGGAGCACATCTGGATCTGTGCGAACTGTATCCGGGCGGAGCATTAAGATACGGAGCAGATATCGTGATACACAGTACACACAAGACTCTGGCAGCCATGACGCAGACCGCACTGTTACACGTACAGGGAAAACTGGTTGACATAAGTCAAATTGAAAAATACTGGTCGCTGTTGCAGACATCTTCACCGTCTTATGTTCTCATGGCGAGTATCGATCTGGCGCTTCATCATTTTGTTGATCATCCGGATATGGTAAGGGACCATCTGTTACGTCTTACGGAGCTGAGAGGCTCTTTCGGGAGTTTTAAGGAACTACGCGTTCTTACAAAGACTGATACAGCCGACAAAGGTATATGTGTTGATCTGGATCCGTACAAGATAGTCATATCTACGATGAATACTTATATTGACGGTTATGCTTTGCAGAATATCCTGTTGAAGGATCATCATATACAGGTTGAACTGGCAGGGGATGACGGTATCATACTGATCACGACATATATGGATACGTCAAAAGGGCTTGAAAGGTTAAAGAGCGCTCTGTCGGAAATTGATGACAGATTAAGTGTTAGATATTATAATGAAGGGAGCACTTTGCAGGCTCATAGGGACATTCCGGAAGACAGACGAAGCCTTTATGCGCCGTGTATAAGTTCGAAAGAGGTAATGTATGGGTAAGATTTTCTGTCTGATGGGTAAGAGTGCATCGGGCAAGGATACTATATACAGGCAACTGCTCCTCTCGGAGGATCTAAAGCTTAATAAGATCGTTCCTTATACTACCAGACCTATCAGAGAGAGAGAAAAAAACGGAGTACAATACTATTTCGTTGATGAAGGCAAACTTAAGGAGTTAGAGGCAGCAGGCAGGATAATAGAGAAGAGATCGTATAATACCGTACATGGCGTATGGTATTATTTCACCGTTGCGGATGATCAGGTGGATCTGGATCATAATGATTATCTCATAATCGGAACACCTGAGTCTTTTGTTTCTACCAGGAACCACTACGGAGGAGACAGAGTAATACCGATATATATAGAGTTGGATGACGGAGTGAGATTGCAGAGGGCTCTTAACAGAGAGAATGGCCAGAGTGAGCCCAAATACGAAGAGATGTGTCGGAGATTCCTGGCTGATGCCGAAGATTTCAGTGAAGAGAAGCTTGCCGCGGCAGGTATAGGCAAAGAGAACAGGTTCCCTAACGACGATCTTACGATCTGCATTTCGGATATAGCCAAATTTATCGGCAGAGTTCATTAAGAAACAGAGTTTTGATGTTATGATCCCCGGAGCAGCCTATGGATATCAAGGTCAATAACTTAACACCGGTTCAACAGGTGGAAACACCCAAGGAAGTTACACAGGCGGATGGGACATTTAAGTTCATGCTCGCCAGTCAGATAGCCGAAACAGAGTTGCAGGAGAGGCTTGCTGCCATGATGGAAGAGATAACCATGCAGGGCGACAAGCTGGCCAAGCATCGCGATATCAAGGATATGCGCAAGTACAGGTCACTCATCAAGGATTTTATGAACGAGATAATATCCAGATCTCATGAATTCTCAAGAGAGAATTTCTTAGACAGGCGTGGCCGGCACAGAGTATATGGTATAATACGACTTGTTGATGAGACCCTGGATGAACTTGCACAGGAATTGATGAAGGATGAAAAAGACAATATAGCGATCTTAGGCAAGATAGGAGAGATCAGGGGATTACTGCTGGATATTTTTACATGATCGTCATATATGATCCCGGTGAACAGTACGGATCATTAACGGAGGTTTATAGATGGCTGGATTTGCAGATATTATAGGACAGAAGATGATCGTGGATCACATGAAGAATGTGATAGAGAACGATCAGGTATCGCATGCATATATCATTTCGGGTGAGAGGTATGCGGGTAAGGAGTTTATAGCGAATGTATTTGCTATGGCTCTTTTGTGTGAAGAAGGCGGGGTAGAGCCGTGTAATGAATGTCATTCCTGTAAGCAGGCGCTCGGCAGGAATAATCCGGATATAATATATCTTTCACACGAAAAACCCAATGTGATCTCGGTGGATGATATCAGGGAACAGGTAAGTGCGACCATATCCGTCAAGCCGTATGCGGCTAAGCGCAAGATATATATAATCAGTGAAGCGGAGAAGATGAACAATAATGCGCAGAATGCTCTGCTTAAAACGTTGGAAGAGCCTCCGGAGTATGCCGTACTCATACTTCTTACGGACAATCTCGGTGCTCTGTTGCCGACTATTCAGAGCAGGTGCGTTGTGCTTTCGATGAAACCCGCAGATGACAGACTTGTCAAGAAATTTCTTATGGATGAAGTGGGTATACCGGATTACAGAGCAGAGATATGTGCCGCTTTTGCCAGGGGTAATATCGGTAAGGCCAAGATCCTTGCAAGGTCTGAGGAGTTTGACAAGATCAAGGATGATGCCATAGCGATGCTTAAGCATATCCATGAAATGGATATCAGCGAACTTAATCAGACCATCAAACAGATGAATGAATATAAGCTGGAGATAAGTGATTTTCTGGATATCATTGCCGTATGGTACAGAGACGCATTATTATTCAAAGCAACAAATGATGCCAATCATTTGATCTTCAGAGACGAGTTCCAGAATATCAAGCGTACTGCATCCCGCAGTACATATGAAGGCATAGAGAATATCCTGAAGGCATTGGACAGCGCAAAGAAGAGAATCGGAGCCAATGTGAATTTTGATCTGACCATGGAACTTCTTCTGTTGTCGATCAAGGAGAATACGGATAATTAATGGGTTTTGACATAATGTCGGACTGAAAGATCCGTATATGTGGTTTATAGATCCCGCCGGGATGGCGGGTTGTAAAATGAGGAAATAAGCAAGTAACGGATTGTGAATGCCTCATTTTACATAAGGAGGTGTATAGATGAAAAAAATAATAGGTGTGAGATTCCGTACCGCGGGTAAGATATATTTCTTCGATCCGAAGGATTATGATATCAAAAGAGGAGATCATGTTATAGTCGAGACGGCCAGAGGTGTAGAGTACGGAACGGTAGTCGGGTCTGTGAGGGAAGTGCCGGATGAAGAAGTTGTCCAGCCGCTTAAGGAAGTCATAAGGATAGCAACACAGAAAGACGACGAGCAACAGGCAAGGAACAAGGACAAAGAGAAAGAAGCATTTAAGATATGTCTTGAAAAGATCGCAGCCAGGGGCCTTGAGATGAAGCTCATAGATGCGGAATATACGTTTGACAATAACAAAGTTTTATTCTATTTTACCGCCGACGGAAGGGTGGATTTCAGAGAACTGGTCAAAGATCTGGCAAGTGTGTTCAGGACACGTATTGAACTCAGGCAGATAGGAGTAAGGGACGAGACCAAGATCAGAGGCGGGATCGGTATTTGCGGAAGACCTCTTTGCTGTCATGCACATCTGTCGGATTTCATTCCGGTATCCATCAAGATGGCAAAAGAGCAGAATCTGTCTCTTAATCCGACGAAGATCTCGGGAGTATGCGGAAGACTGATGTGTTGTCTCAAGCACGAAGAAGATACGTATGAAGAGATCAATAAGCGCCTTCCGGGTGTAGGAGATCATGTAACGACTCCGGACGGATTAAAGGGAGAGGTTGCAAGTGTCAATGTCCTCAGAGAACTTGTCAAGGTGATAGTTGAATCCGGGGATGAGAAGGAAATACATGAGTACAAGGCCCAGGACCTTAAGTTTAAGAGACGTCACCGCAAAGAGAAGCAGTTGACCAAGGAAGAGTTAAAAGAGCTCAAAGAGTTGGAGAAACAGGATAAGACGCAGGGTCTGGAAGATGATTGATATCAACTGACTTAAGGGAGCACGGAACATGATCGGTTTTTCGTGCTCTTTTTCTCGTTTTATGTCGGAGGAAAGATATTTGGAAGTAAGTATCAATGCAAACGAACGCATAGATGATCTCCAATTCAAGGGACTTAAGCTCATACAGGACCCGAACAGGTTTTGTTTTGGGATAGATGCGGTCCTTCTGGCAAATTATGCTAAAGCTTCAGAAGGAAGTATCGTTATGGATCTGTGTACGGGGAGCGGAGTCATCCCTATACTCATGTCGAAGAAAACAGGTGCTTCAAGGCTTATCGGAGTGGAGCTGCTTAAGGAAAGCGCAGAGATGGCATCAAGAAGTGTCCGGTTAAACGATCTTGAGGACAGAGTAGAGATAATGAATGAGGATATTCGTATTTTGCCACAGATCTGTAAGAAGGGCAGTATAGATGTGATAACCTGTAATCCGCCATATATGATAGAGACACACGGTCTGCACAATGAGGCGGATGATAAGACGATCGCCAGACATGAGGTCATGTGCACTCTTGAAGACGTCGTGAAGACGGCTTCGGCTCTTCTTAAGACGGGCGGGTATTTCTATATGATCCACAGACCGTTCAGACTGACGGAGATAATGGTCACTCTTAACAGATACAAGTTAGAACCGAAGAGGATGAGACTTATTCATCCTTATGTGGATAAGGAGCCGAGCATGGTACTCATAGAGGCAAAAAGGGATGCACGATCCAGGATAACCGTTGAGAGACCGCTCATAGTATATGAAAGACCCGGGGAATACACAGAGGATCTTTTGCGATTCTATAACGGGGATAAAGCGTCGCCGGAGGTAAATGATGAAGAATGATCGAATAACCTTCATAGACATGGCCAAAGGCGTAGGTATCATCCTGGTCCTGTTTGGTCATCTCATATATACGAATGAATATGTCAGAGTCTGGATCTCGGCCTTTCATATGCCTCTGTTCTTTGTGCTCGCAGGGATCACGCTGTCTTTGGGAACATCTGACAGAAAAGATGTAAAAGGAAGGATGAACAAGAGGATCAAGGGACTGTTAGTGCCTTATCTGTGGTTCTCACTTATATATCTGATAGTGGATATCGGTAATGTCCTGTTAGACAAGATCACGATGCACGACTTTGTATTTAATTTGCTGGCATCAGTTACGTTCAGCGGTAAATCCGTTATGTGGTTTTTGACGGCGTTGTTTATATCGCAGACGATCCTCATACTTCTGCAGAGCAGATTGGATGACAGATATGTCATAATATCGGTGATGGTCATCACTATCGTCTCCTATCCATGTTCTCTGTGGATCAGACAGACATATGAGATCTATCCGGATTCCATTTCGGTAACACTGATCCTCAATGTCCTTAAGACGATAGTCCGGGCAGGGATCGTGCTTCCGTTCCTGACATTCGGTTACTATGGCAGGGAGTGGTATACGTGCTACGAAAAATATGCCAACAGATCTTATATGAGGCTGATAATGGGATTGGCCACACTTGCGGTTTGTATATTCATCGCAATGAACAACTGGGCAGTCGACACCAATAATATGATCCTTAATGATCCTTTTTTATATTATCTCGGCGGATTATCAGGCAGCCTCTCTGTCATTTGTCTGTGCAGTCTGATCCCGTCTTTCCCGGTGCTTGAGATGATCGGAAGGTATTCGCTGGTCATTATGGCCGTACATCTGGATATGTACGTATTGTGGGCCGGTCTCAAAGTCGGATTGTTAGTATATGACCGATGCGGAATTTCTTACGTGCTTACGGTCATAGCCGTGTGCGTGACTCTTATACTCGGCTGTATCGCAGGGTATGTCGTTGAGAGATTTTTTCCGTTCATTCTCGGCAGAAGGAGGAAAAAGATATGAGTGGTACCCTGTATATATGTGCGACACCCATAGGAAATCTTAAAGACATGTCTCCGAGAGTCGTACAGACGCTTGGAAATGTAGATCTGATCGCGGCAGAAGATACACGTAACAGCATAAAACTGCTTAACGTATTCAATATTGATACGCCCATGACCAGTTATCATGAGTATAACAGAGTGGAAAAGGCGCATGAACTCATCGATAAGCTCAAGAGCGGAATGGACATTGCCCTTATCACGGATGCCGGGACGCCTGCGATCTCTGATCCGGGAGAAGTACTCGTAGCAATGTGTCACGAAAATGACATCAGCGTCACTTCACTACCGGGTCCGGCAGCACTGATAACCGCACTCACTTTGTCGGGCCTCCCGACAAGAAGATTCTGCTTTGAGGCCTTTCTGCCGACGGACAAAAAAGAACGAAGAAGAGTGTTTGAAGAATTAAGACGTGAGACGAGGACCATGATCATTTATGAAGCGCCTCATCACCTTAAGGCAACCCTGACACAGTTGGCTGAAGAACTCGGGGACAGGAGGATCACGATCTGCAGAGAACTGACCAAGAAGTTTGAAGAGGTGATACCCACTACGATAGAAGGAGCCATACATAAATATGAAACAGAAGAGCCGAGAGGAGAATATGTGCTCGTCATAGAGGGGATGAGCATTAAGGAGGCAGACAGACTTAAGGCCGAGAGCTTTGAAAGTATGTCCATAGCAGAGCATATCGGAAAATATATGGACGAAGGAATGAGTGAAAAAGAGGCGATCAAAGCTGTGGCAACCGACAGAGGAGTGCCTAAAAGAGAGATCTATCAGGCAAATCTTTCTCACAAACAGGAGCAGAAATGACAGCAGGGGCCAAAAAAAGTTTGAAAAAAAGCGGTTTGGTGGTAAAATATTGCATGTCGTTAGTATAGGATGATACTAAAATAGCGGAGGGATGATTATGAAAAAGATAACAGCTATGGCATTTGCGGTTGTGATGGCAGCCGTACTTACAGCATGTGGAGCATCAAGTGTGGCTCCTAACTCAGTTTTTTCTGCAGATGATCTGCCGGGCAAATCTATCGGCGTACAGCTTGGTACGACCGGAGATATATATGCCAGCGACTATGAGACTGAAGGCTCTACGATCGAAAGATATAACAAGGGAGCGGATGCGATCCAGGCACTTAAGCAGGGCAAGGTGGATTGCGTTATCATAGATGAGCAGCCGGCTAAGGCATTTGTAGAGAAGAACAGTGATCTTACGATCCTTGATGAAGAGTTTGCGCTCGAGGAATATGCGATCTGTCTGTCTAAGGAGAATAAGGAACTTACGGATTCCATCAACGGCGCGCTTGCAGAGCTTAAGGCTGACGGAACGATAGACAGCATCATTGCCAATTACATAGGAGATGATACTAAGGGCAAGAGTCCTTATACTTCACCGGAGGGTACAGACAGAAGCAACGGAACTCTTACAATGGCGACCAACGCAGCATTTGAGCCTTATGAGTTCTATTCAAATCAGCAGATCGTCGGTATCGATGCCGAACTTGCACAGGCAATATGCGATAAGCTCGGATATGAACTTAAGATAGAGGACATGGAGTTTGATGCTATCATCAATGCAGTAACGAGCGGTAAGGCAGATTTCGGTATGGCCGGAATGACAGTTACGGAAGACAGACTTTTAAGTGTTGATTTCTCAACACCTTATACGACTGCAACACAGGTTATCGTAGTAAGGAAATAGTAAGGATCGTTGGTTAGATATGGAAGATCTTAAACTGAAATTCTATACCAATTTCATAGCCGATATGAGGTGGAAATACATCACGGAGGGTTTAAGTACTACTTTCATCGTGACGATATGTGCCGCTCTTATCGGCGTTGCTCTCGGCTTTCTGGTGGCAGTGATACGTTCCACTGCCGACAGAAATACGGGCAGCAAAAACATTGCTCTGAGTATTGCGGATACGATATGCAGGGTTTATCTCACTGTGATCAGAGGAACCCCTGCCATGATACAGCTTTTGATAATGTATTACGTGATATTTACCAGTCCCGATATCAGTAAGAGGCTTGTAGCTGTATTGGCGTTTGGTATCAATTCGGGAGCTTATGTGGCAGAGATCGTAAGATCTGGTATCATGTCGGTGGATGCGGGACAGCTTGAAGCCGGAAGAAGTTTAGGACTTACATACATCCAGACTATGATGCATATCATAATCCCGCAGGCGTTTCGCAATATACTGCCTGCTTTGGCTAATGAGTTCATAACATTGCTCAAAGAGACGTCTATCTGCGGATATATAGCACTTACGGATATCACTCATGGAGCGAATGTTATCAGAAGTCAGACTTATGAGCCGTTCATGCCTCTTATGGCGGCGGCGCTGATTTATCTTTTGATCGTGTCATTGCTCTCGATGGGCGTGACCAGACTGGAGAGGAAGTTATCTTGTTAAGAATTCTGTCACCATCGATATTGGCTGCTGATTTCTGCCATTTGGAGCAGGATATCAAGGCAGCACAGAACGGCGGAGCAAAATGGCTTCACATAGACGTGATGGACGGTGTTTTTGTGCCGGCCATCAGTTTTGGTATGTGCGTAATTAAGAGTATACGAAAGTGTACGGATCTTTTCTTTGATACTCATCTCATGATCACGGATCCCATCAGGTATGTAGAAGAGTTTGCACGTCTTGGAAGTAATGGTATCACAGTGCATGAGGAAGCATGTAAAGACGTATCCGCTACTTTAGATGCCATACATAAGGCCGGTTGCAGAGCGGGTTTGTCCATAAATCCGGAAACACCGATCGGGAAGATAGAGCCATATTTAGACAAAGCAGATATGATATTGCTTATGAGCGTGGAACCCGGAAGCGGAGGACAGGAATACCTGCCTGAATCCACGAACAGGATAAGAGAGGTCAGACGAATGTTAGAGACCTCGGGTCGGAATATAGACTTAGAGGTCGACGGAGGGATCAGAATGACTAATCTTAAAGAGGTCCTGGATGCCGGAGCTAATGTGATCGTGGCCGGAAGCGCCATTTTTACAGGAGATATAACCGCTAATGTACAGGACTTCCTGCGAGTATTTTAAGAGGGATAACATGGCAGATAAATATTATTTAACAACAGCAATAGCATATACATCCGGTAAACCGCATATAGGTAACTCCTATGAGATCGTTATGGCGGATGCCATAGCGAGATTCAGAAGATTCCAGGGTTATGATGTGTTTTTCCAGACAGGTACGGATGAACATGGTCAGAAGATAGAGGAAAAGGCTTCTGCCAAGGGCGTGTCACCGAAGGAATTCGTGGATGATGTAGCCGGTACGATCCGCAGCATATGTGACAGCCTTAATGTTTCGTATGACAAATTCATCAGAACAACGGATACTGATCACGAAAGACAGGTACAGAAGATATTTAAGAAACTCTATGATCAGGGTGATATATATAAGGGTGCGTACGAAGGTATGTACTGTACTCCCTGTGAATCGTTCTGGACGGAGTCGCAGCTTGTAGACGGCAAATGTCCCGATTGCGGAAGAGAAGTACGCCCTGCCAAGGAAGAGGCATATTTCTTTAAGATGAGCAAATATGCAGACAGGCTCATAGAGCATATCAATTCTCATCCGGAGTTCATTCAACCCGTGTCGCGCAAAAATGAGATGATGAATAATTTCCTTTTGCCCGGATTACAGGATCTGTGTGTATCAAGGACATCTTTTAAGTGGGGAATACCGGTAGATTTTGATGACAAGCATGTCGTATATGTTTGGCTTGATGCGCTGACCAACTATATAACGGGGATAGGTTATGATGCCGACGGCAACAGCTCCGAGCAATATAAGAAGCTGTGGCCGGCAGATCTTCATCTAATCGGCAAGGACATAATCAGATTCCATACCATTTACTGGCCCATTTTCTTAATGGCTCTCGGTGAGCCTCTGCCTAAGCAGGTATTCGGACATCCCTGGTTATTACAGGGCGGCGAGAAGATGAGCAAATCGAGAGGAAATGTCATATACGCTGATGATCTTATCAGTTTATTTGGTGTGGATGCGGTGAGATATTTTGTTCTTCATGAGATGCCTTATGACAATGACGGGACCATCACCTGGGAACTCGTGGTCGAAAGATTCAATTCAGAACTTGCCAATGTTTTAGGTAATCTTGTCAACCGAACCATTTCAATGAGCAACAAATACTTCGATGGAACAGTCAGATCCACAGGAGTAACGGAGGATGTAGATGCTGATCTTAAGTCGGTTGTCACATCTGCAAGAGATAAGGTTACGGCCCGTATGGACGATAACAGGATAGCGGATGCAGTCAGCGAAGTTTTCGCACTTTTCCGTCGCTGTAATAAGTTCATAGACGAGACGGAACCCTGGGTACTTGCCAAGGATGAGGCCAAGAGAGACAGGCTGTCGGAGGTAATGTATGATCTGACGGAGTCGATCGTTATAGGTGCGAGTCTCCTTAAGCCGTTTATGCCTGAAACAGCCGACAGGATAGTTGCCCAACTCGGTACACAGATAAGAGAATATGATAAGCTTACTGAGTTCGGACTCTTTACATCAGGAAACAAGGTAACCGCTAAACCGGAGATCCTTTTTGCAAGACTGGATATCAATGAAGTAATGGAAAAGGTTGAAGGCATAAGAGCAGCACAGAGAGAGGAGTATCTTAAGGAAAATCCCGAAGAGGCTGCAAATACTGAGGGCGGAGAAGAAAAAGGAAGCGATGCAGGCAGTGATGTTATGGACGTGGAAGCAAAGCCGCAAATAGAGTACGGTGATTTTGATAAGCTGCAGCTTAGGATCGGCAGGATAATCAAATGTGAGGAAGTTCCAAAGTCCAAGAAACTGCTTTGTTCACAGGTTCAGATAGGTTCGGAAGTCAAGCAGATACTCTCCGGTATCAAGCAGTACTATTCTGCAGAAGAGATGGTCGGTAAAGAGGTTTTGGTATTGGCCAATCTTAAGCCGGCTACTTTGGCGGGTATGGTATCCGAGGGAATGCTCTTATGTGCTGAAGATGATAAAGGAAATGTTGTTTTGCTCAGTCCTGAGAAGGGGATGCCGGCAGGAGCACCGGTTTGCTGATCCCTTTCAGTTGATATGGTTCATTACACAGGAGATCGATGTATGAACAGGACCGAATTCTATTATGATTCCAGAGATAACGCCAGCAGGATACATGCTGTGAAATGGGTTCCGGATAAGGAACCGGCAGGTATTCTTATCGTTGTGCACGGAATGGCCGAACATATAGGAAGATATGAAGCCTTTGCAGAA
The DNA here is from genome assembly GCA_946535225.1 of uncultured Lachnospiraceae bacterium. GTDB lineage: Bacteria > Bacillota > Clostridia > Lachnospirales > Lachnospiraceae > Colinaster. Next base: position 4,549 of record CAMNDJ010000023.1, on the reverse strand, counting down.
TATATGTGTCAGAATGGCTTTGTTGTGGCAGCTGCCGATCATCTGGGTCACGGAGGATCAGTAAGTCAGGGACCTAAGGGATACTTTTGCAAGAGAGATCCGGCAACAGTAGTGGTTCGGGATGTTCACAGGCTTAAGAAGATGATACAGGAGGAATATCCGGGCCTTAAGATATTCTTATTCGGTCACAGTATGGGATCTCTGATAGCCAGAAACTATCTTACGCGATACGGTACCGGAATAGATGGTGCCATCATCTGCGGTACGCTTCAAATGAAAAAGGGTGCGATCGTCACTATGGGGATGATCTGCCGTTTGCTCATGTTGTTTCAGGGCAGTAAACATCCCAGTATGATTATGAATAAGATCGGATTCGGGAATTACTGCAGCAGGATCGATTCTCCCAGAACTCCGTTTGACTGGTTGTCCAGGGATGAAGCAGTCATTGACAGATATATGGCAGACCCGGACTGCGGGTTTGTCTTTACACTTAACGGATTCTATACTCTTAAGGAATTACTCTTAAGGCTTCACGATACGAAGCTTCTGTTAAAGATACCTCAGTCGCTTCCGGTTTTCTTTATATATGGCAGTGAAGACCCTTGCGGAGAGTATGGCGTTGCGGTAAAGAAAGTGATAGAGCAGTATAAGGAGCTTGGTATCAAGGATTTAAGCGACAAGTGTTACGAAGGGGACAGGCATGAGCTGCTAAATGAACCGGATAAGGACGTCGTTATGAAAGATGTATTGGAATGGATAAGCAGCAGACTTTAAATAAGATAAAAACATCATTCGCACTGCTTTTGTTATGTCTGATATTCATACCGAAGACAGAATGTCTGGCTGCAGACGATGCGTCAGAGACATCAGGATCGTCGATCAGTGTTGAAGATTACAAGGATATCATTTCCGAGCTTAAAGAAGAACTTAAAGAAGGCAATCTTGATTCGGAAGAGGATATACGTAATGCCATACATGAGGCCGAGGATAAATACGGCGTGGATGTACCTGATGCAGATGAGCAGAAAGCGGTAGAGATCATGGATACCGTTAAGGATCTCGGTGTTGATAATGAAAAGCTCGCAGAGGTCGTTGATGATGTGTATGATAATATCGCCGATAAGACCTTCGAAAGTGCATCCGAAGCAATGGATGAGATACAAAAACAGGTTGTAGAGAGCGCAAAGGAAGCCGTTGTGGATTCGGTTAAGAAGACAATGGCAGATTATTTTAAGGATCTGTGGGAGCAGATCAAAGAGTTTTTCAGAGGACTGTTTGTCTCATGGACAGGGTAGACACAACAGAAGACAGTAAGATATTGATAAGACCTGCGAAGCCGGAAGAATGGGATGATGCCATGGAACTGGCTTTTCGGGTTTTTCTTAAGTATGAATCCAAGGATTACGGCAAGGAAGGAACAGAAGCATTTGCCGAGTTTGTGACGGACAACATGCTAAAGAAGGCATTTGAAAGCGGATATTATGTAGTATTTCTTGCTTTTGAGGGTGATGAGCTTGTCGGAATGATAGGCATCAGAAACGGTAATCACATTTCTCTTCTGTTTGTGGACGGAGATCATCACCGAAAGGGAATAGGCAGCAAACTCATAGACAGGACAGAGGAATACTTAAGAAGCAATACGCAGTTTGGCAGGATGACTGTTAATTCGGCTCCCATAGCTAAGGATTTCTACCATAAAAAGGGATTTAAGGACTGTGGAGAACTGTGTGAAAAGGACGGAATCCGGTATATTCCCATGGAAAGGGAATTTAGTTGAGATTGTCGAAATAATGTGTTAATATTTTATTGCTTATAGTATTTTGATAAAAAAGTACCAAAAACTAGGATGATGTTGCATCAATGGGACAAAAGTACTATAATCAGATGTAAGACGAAGGACAATGGTGGTATAGATGTTTAGTCCGGACAGTCCGGTGATCTCATTTCTGGGTAAGATCGCGGACTTGATAATAATAAATCTGCTGGTCATATTGTGCTCGATACCGATATTTACTATCGGAGCTTCTTGGACGGCAATGTATTATGTGACCGTCAAGATGGTCAAGAATGAGGAATCTTATGTCGCAAGAGATTTCTTCAAATCCTTCAGACAGAATTTCAGGCAGGCAACAGTCATATGGCTGATAAATCTGATGATTCTGCTTATTCTCGGTGCAGATGCATTGATCATCCGCAACGGACTTATGGAGGGGATCCCACAGGCGATGATCGTCGCCATGGGGATATTTGCGGTATTTGTTATAGCGATCATGGTTTTTGTATATCCGTTGCTTTCGCATTTTGACAATACCATTAAGAATACGATCAAAAATGCATTTTTGCTGTCGATCAGCAGGTTCCCGTATACGGTGATGTTCATTATCGTTATATCTGTTCCGTTTGCGGTTGCTTTTTTGACGAATGCCGGGTTCAGGCTTTTTCCGATATTTCTTCTGATAGGGATAACGGGGCCGGCCTATATATGCAGTTACGGCTGGAAGAAGATTTTTGAAAGATTAGATCCTGTCACGGATACTATAGGGGAGAACGATGGGAAGCAAGAAGAAGAAACAACAGAATCAGAATAAGGGATTATTTGTACAGTGGGGTGTACCGGTAACCGTACTTGTGATCGTTATCATATTTCTTATCAGTAATTTTACGATCACCAGCAGGGACAGTGCGGAAGAGACCATTAACAAACTGCTGACCTCCGAAGTTGAGTCTTATGCGGCAGCTGTTAAGAATGAATTTGCGAGCATTACAGGTTCAGCACAGGGAGCGGCAGCGATACTTAAGAACAAAGGGGTTAATGATAAGGAGTCTTGGGTCGGTTATGCGGATGCACTTAAGAATTCCGCTTCCGGAGTCAACTTGGTGGCCATTACGGATGCGAGCGGAGATGGCTATATAAGCAGCGGAGAAAGAGTCAATCTTTCGCAGGCAGGCTACTTCAATTCAAATAATTCCATTAAATATCAGTATATTTCGGATGACGGCATAACAGGTTCGGAAGCCTTTGTGTGCTCAGTTCCAATAGCGGGTGAATCAGGACTGGAGGGAATGATCTATATGTTTGGCAATCCCACAGTACTCACATCCGTACTTCCGATCAATAATTACGGTGGTGGTGTAGGCTATTCTTTCATCAACTCAAACGGGGATATAATCTACAGTTTAGGATCGCCGAGCACTTTTACGGGAGGAGATAATCTCTTTACCAATTTGGACGGTGCTTCCGTATCAGGACTGACGATAGCGCAGATCAAGCTTAGGGCTGAGAAGCAGAACAGAATGTTGTTCTATGCGACTAAAGGCACAGAGAGCAAGACATTAGTCCTTGCCCCGGTGAGTGTTGACGGATGGCAGGTTATGGCAGCTATCAATCAGAAGTACGTTGATAATGTGGTATACAGTGAGATGAAGAATGCCCGCAAGATGATCACCAATCTTGCTATCGCAATAGGTATCTTCCTGTTATTCCTTGTAGCCAATGCGATCATCAATAAGATCAAATACGGAGAAGAGAGCAAAGATCTTGCCGACAAAGCCGATACTGATCTTCTGACAGAGCTTAACAATAAGATCGCAACAGAGCGTAAGATCCAGGAGTGGATGACTGAGAATCCGGGTGTTCAATGTCTGATGTTCCTGTTTGATATCGATAATTTCAAGAAGATCAATGATACGATGGGACATGCATTCGGTGACGAAGTCTTAAGAACATTAGGTCACCAGTTGCGTAATGAGTTCAGAGTGACAGATATCATAGGTCGTCTGGGTGGAGATGAGTTCGTCCTTTTCCTTAAGGGTATCAAGAGTGATGACCAGCTTCAGAGAGAAGGCGAGAGGATCACAACATTCTTCCATCAGTTCAGAGCGGGCGACTATGTGAAATATTCCGCGACTGCAAGTATCGGCGGAGTTGTGGTTCCCAGAGATGCTACGAATTTCCAGGATGCATATAAGGCGGCGGATATAGCTCTCTATGAGGCTAAGAGACGAGGCAAGAATCAGCTGGTATTCTATAGCAAGGATCTTGCTAATGTTGAGAGTATCAGAGTAAGCGATGAAGTAGAACCGTTAGAGGATTACAGAAGGATCTAGCAACACGGGTTTGGTTAACATAAATTGAGATTTGGGCAATCTGCCAAAAAATCGATGAGATTTTTAGCAGGTTGCCTATTTTGTTATAGCGATCATCCATATATACTGTTTATTAGCGACGGGTTGTGCCCGTAATAACAGTGAAGACATTTTTTAGGAGGGTTTTTCAAAATGGCAAGTTTATCGCTTAAGAACATTACCAAGAAGTATCCCAACGGTTTCGAGGCAGTTAAGGATTTCAATCTCGAGATCGCTGACAAGGAGTTCATCATCTTCGTTGGTCCTTCAGGTTGTGGTAAGTCTACTACACTTCGTATGATCGCAGGCCTTGAGGATATCACATCAGGTGAGCTCAAGATCGGTGACAGAGTAGTCAATGATGTTGAGCCTAAGGACAGAGATATCGCGATGGTATTCCAGAACTACGCTCTGTATCCTCATA
>CAMNDJ010000022.1 GCA_946535225.1 uncultured Lachnospiraceae bacterium | reverse complement strand
TAATCATATGTATATCAGGAAGGGAGACAGGATATGAGGAGACTGATCGTAATGGCCCTGGCGATGTGCATCAGCGTATCACTCGTGGCTTGCGGGAGTCAGACACAGGAAAAGGATGCGAATTCTGATGTGTTCACACCGTCACTTGATACAAGCACCGAATGCAGTATTACCGTAGCCGGTAGTTATGATAACTTTGAAGCGTTAGAGGCTGAATTTGACAGATTCTGTGAGATCTATCCGAACGTTTCGTTGAGCTATGTTAAGCTTGATGACTATTACAATATTCTGGATACGGTATTGGAAGGAGAAGACAGCCCCAATATTTTCTTTGCAAGTGCCGGAATGATTAGAAATGATAAACATACCCACGTATTTGAATATACGGAGGATCTTTCGGATCCGGCTACAGGTATCAGCTTAGACTGTATCCGTCCCGGACTTATCAATCATGATGAACAGGGCCGTGTGATGATGGTGCCGGTTTTCTCAAGGAGTTACGGTATGCTCGTAAATAACGATCTGTTTGAGAAGGAAGGCTTAAGTATTCCCACTACGTGGAAAGAACTTTTGAAAGTATGCGAAGAATTCCGTAATAAGGGTTATTCAAGCCCTATGATGGGTTACAGCCTTGAATCATCAAGCTGCTTCATGTATACGGTCGCTTATCCGATGTTTGCGGCAACACTTGCCGACAACCCGGATGCACTCACAAAGGCTAATGATCTTGATCCTTCTGCAGGTGAATTTATGCGTCCGGCATTGGAGACTGTCACTGAGTTGATACAAAGCGGGTGTATAGATATAAATGAGTGTGATAAGATCGAGGACAACTATTCAGAAGTGATCCTCCGATTCTTTGAAGGTGATGTGCCGATGATGATCTGTAGTGGAGACACGGTATCGGGCACAAGGAAGAGAGAAAGTCAGTCTGAGGCGTTTACTAAAGCGCCGTTTACCTATACATTTATGCCGATTCCTTTAACGGATAAGGGTGGTTACTTCATAGACAGTCCCTCTGTAGAGTTCTCTGTTAACAAGAACTGCGATGATCTTGATATGACCAATGAGTTTATGCGTTTCCTTATCTCAAACAAGGAATTGAATGAGATGGCATCAGTTAAGCGTCTTGTTACGTCCACATCAGATCTTTCGTTTGATGCAGTCTATGCTCCTTTCGGTCAGGTGCCGGCAGAAAGTACGATCTCTCCGGAGGTACTCGGGATCACTGACCCTCTCACGGTTCAGATAAGGGTTGCAGCGTATAAAGTCGGTAAAGGTGAGATGACTATAGATGATGCAGTCGCACAATACGGAGCCTTTGAGTAAGCAGCGGAGGGAAACTTGTGAAGAGAACACTGGTCATTGTTCCCAATCTTCTTATAATCGGATTCATATTGTTTTTTGTCTTCAGATATGCGAGCTTCAAGGCACAAGAGAGTAATCGAACTGCCATAACCGAGTATGAGAAGATGACTATCACAGTGAATCAGATCATAACCAACTATCTTGAGGATGAGCAGCATCTGTGCGATATATGGTCGAACTATATCAACCGGTCTGCTGAAGCGGGGACACCGATGACGGCAGATGAGGCTATCTCATATATCAGAAAGGCAAAGATATCACCTGAAATATCCGGACATCTGATCTTCTTAGATGATCCGGATCTCTCGGGTATTTCAACCGGGGAGAATCCAAACAATCCGGATGACAACATGGTCTCATACAAAAATGTTTCGATCTTTGATCATCTTGACAGTGTGAGCAATGATGCGGGCGTGGTCAATATCACAAGAGCATACACCAATCCGTTAAACGGAATACAATCTATCGCATTCATGAATTATGTGCAGGTGCTTGATCCTGATACGGAAGGATTAAGGACCGGTCTGTTGATGAGAGTTGTCCCCTTAAGTCTTCTTGAACAGAAATTGGTATTCTTAAAGGGGGAGTATGAGAGTGTAGAGATAAGCCTTATCGACAAGGACGGCAATTACATCATCCGCGGCAAATCTTTAAAAAACAGCAACTTCTTTGAATACCATAAGTCATACAACTATGTTTCCACCGAGGAATACGAAAGGTTTAGGAATGAGGTGACGGGCGGAGCGGGATCGATGGTCATCAAGAATTCAAAAGGCGAAAACTGTATGATATCATATATGCCGCTTGAGTCCCTGAAGGTCTGGTTCCTTATCGCATCCATTCCTGAGAATGACCTTGTGGAAAGTCGTGCGGTAGACTGGATCTTACTCGGCACTGTATCGGTCGGATTGATCAGCCTGATCATATTCAATGCGGTGGTATTGATGTACTATAACCGCAGATTGTCGGAAGCGGCACAGCAGGCCAATGAAGCCAATGAAGCCAAGTCACACTTCCTGTCCACCATGTCACATGATATACGTACTCCCATGAACGCGATCCTGGGACTGAACGAGATGATACTCAGAGACAGTCATGACGAGAATGTCATAAGTTATTCGGAGAATATCAAGACAGCCGGTAATACGCTCCTGGGAATAATAAATGATATCTTGGACTTCTCCAAGATCGAAGCCGGAAGAATGGATATAATAAATGTGGATTACAGTTTTGTATCCGTATTAAATGACCTTGTCAATATGGTACAGAAAAAAGCCGAAGACAAGGGGCTGGAATTTAATATGGACATTGACAGGGATATACCCATGATCCTTAACGGTGATGAGGTAAGGATCAAGCAGGTCATCACAAATATCCTGTCAAACGCGGTCAAATATACCAAAGAAGGATCTGTAACATTTACGGCTGGATATGAGAAGATACCGGATAAGAGCGATTCGATCATCTTAAAGATAAGTGTTGTCGATACGGGAATAGGTATCAAAGACGAGGATCTTGAAAGGCTGTTTATAGCCTTTGAACGTATAGAAGAGAAGAGAAACCGTAACATAGAGGGTACGGGTCTCGGAATGAGCATAACTCAGAACTTCCTTGCCATGATGGGCAGCAAGTTGAAGGTAAGGAGCGTCTACGGAGAAGGCTCGGAGTTCTCTTTTGAACTGGAACAGAAAGTTGTCAAATGGGATCCTGTCGGTAATTATGAGGAAGCATTCAAGCGTTCTCTCAAGGAAAGACACGGTTACAAGGAGAAGTTCACGGCGCCTCATGCAAGGATACTGGTTGTGGATGACACTCCGGTAAACCTTACAGTATTTACCAGCCTTCTAAGCCGGACCGAAATAAAGATCGATACTGCACAAAGCGGTGATGAAGCAGTCATAATGTACAAAAACAATCATTATGACGTGATATTCTTAGATCACATGATGCCCGATAAGGACGGTATCGAGACTCTGGCAGAAATGAGGTCTTATGAGGATACTCCAAATCAAAAGACCCCGATAATCTGTCTTACTGCGAATGCGATATCCGGTATGCGGGAGATGTATATTAATGCAGGCTTTGACGACTATATTACCAAGCCGATAGATCCGGACAGATTGGAAGTCATGCTCATGCAATATCTGCCGAAGGGTAAGATCGCACCGGCTGCAAATGATGATGAGAACGATGATTATGCACTTCCGGATTTTCTGTTCCATCTGGATGAGCTTGACGTCGGTTCGGGTCTGACTCACTGCGGGAACAGCGAGTCATATATGGCGACACTTAAGATGTATCTTGATACTGCAGAGAAAAATGCCGATGATATCGAGAAATTCTGGGCTGCGAGAGATATTAAAAATGCAACGATAAAGATCCATGCCCTTAAGAGTACATCCAGAGTCATAGGAGCACTTAAACTGGGTGAATTTGCGGCAAGACTTGAAAAGGCGGGAGATCTTGGTGATACTCAGGCTCTTGACAATGAACTTCCGGATCTTCTTTTGCAGTACAGAAAACTGGCTTCTGAACTGGCACCGTTAAGTGAACAGGATGACAGGGCAGATGATGAACGGCCGCTTATCACTGCGGATGAATTGGATGAAGCTTACAGGACACTTTCAGAGTTCTGTGCAGGCTTTGATTTTGACAGCGTCGTTCACGTAGTTCAATCACTGGAAAGATACAGAATTCCGGAAGATGAAGCAACGAGGGTTGACGCGATCATCAAAGCCGTGGATAATTTTGATTATGAAATGATACCGGGGATAATCAAGGGGGAGATTGAACAGATATGAATAACGACAAAATTCTTATCATAAGCAACGGGTCCGGATTTATGGCGGACGCACTTGATAATAATCTCAAGGAAGTAGGATTTGTAACGGAATTTGCCGAGCCGGATGTTAAGGAGATCGAGGCCGGCAGGGTTGATTATGACATCGTGCTTTTGCTTGGCGGAGATTACGTGTATAATTGCGCGGAAGCACTTGTCTATATCAAGGATATCACGGCAGATGACGATATTCCGTTATGTGTTGTGGGTTATGATCAGGAACTTGCGGCAATAGGAAAATTCATTCCGGAAGAGCGAATACACAGAGTATTTAAACGCCCTTTTGATGCCAAGTATATCGCCGATGAACTAAAGGCGGTTGCCAAAGTGGCATCTGAGAACAGACTGGGTAAACGGATCCTTCTTGTGGATGATGACCCGACTTTCCTTAAGATGCTTCAGGGATGGCTGTCGGATAAATACAGGATAACCGCAGTCAAATCGGGGATGCAGGCCATCACTTACCTGGCCAACCATTCGCCGGATCTTATACTGCTTGATTATGATATGCCGATAACTCCGGGACCGCAGGTCATGGAGATGATAAGAAGTGAATTCAATGCCTCCGAGATCCCGATAATATTCCTTACGGGTAAATCGGACCGTGAGAGCATCATGAACGTTATGAGGCTAAGACCTCAGGGATATCTGTTAAAGACAATGAGCAGAGAAGATATAGTATCTGCTATTGATAATTACTTTATAGGACATAAATGGGATTATCTCTATTGATCCCGGGATAAAGATCAAGAGGATAAATATGGACGAGAGAGTCGTTGTTGTCGATGATGATGCCATTATACTCAAACAGGCCAATATGATACTCACGGAAGCCGGATTCAAGGTAACATGCTTAAAAAACGGAAGGCTTCTGTTGGATTATATTGCGATGAATCCGACAGACCTGCTTTTGCTTGATATAAGAATGCCGGAAATGGACGGATTTGAGACCATACTCGCATTAAGAGAATGGGAGAGAAGTAACGGACGTGAGCAGGTTCCGGTCATATTCTTAACGGCCAACGAAGATGCAGATTCCGAGGCTAAGGGACTGTCACTCGGTGCACTGGATTTTATAAGAAAGCCTTTTTCATCGGAAGCTTTAAAGATCAGGGTCAGAAATCTCATCGATCTTTTAAGTCTTCAGAGAGATCTGCATAAAGAGGTCGCAAAGAAGACGGCAGAACTTGAGAGCCTTTCTTTACATGTAGTACATACTCTTGCCAAAACGATCGACGCCAAGGATGCATATACCAACGGTCATTCCGAGAGGGTGGCAGAGTATTCCAGGGAGATCGCCAAGAGATTCGGATATGATGAAGACAGGCAGGAAGAGATATATATGATGGGTCTGCTGCATGATGTCGGCAAGATCGGAGTTCCCGATACGGTAATAAATAAGCCCGGGAAGCTTACCGATGAGGAGTACGGAATGATCAAGACTCATCCCGTAAAGGGCGCAGAGATCTTAGCGACTGTCAGTGAGATGCCGGGGCTTGTTACGGGTGCAAGATGGCATCACGAACGCTATGACGGCAGAGGCTATCCTGACGGCTTATCAGGCGACGATATTCCGGAAGAAGCCCGCATCATAGCCGTAGCGGACGCTTATGATGCCATGACGAGTCACAGGAGTTACAGAGATATCATCCCCCAGGATCATGTTAAGAGTGAGATCGAAAAGGGAATGGGCACTCAGTTTGATGAGAGATTTGCGCGCATCATGCTTGAGATGATCGCTGAGGATACTGAGTATACCATGCATGAGTGATAACTGTAGTTTGACAGTTATCCGGCCGGAGGGATATCCCGATATAGCAGATCAACGGACCGGAAATGACGATCGCAGAATTCTTTGACAAACTTAAGACAAAAGATATCGTATGCTGGGGCAGTGGTAAGCATTTTCGCTATAGCACATGCCCTTTTTTGTGTGAAAGCGGATTGATCGACAATCTCAAAGGCTTTGTAAGGATCACTCCTAATGAGGCGAACACCGTCGATGTGCAGGGGCTGTCATATCCGGGTATCAGCCGGGAAGAACTGGCAGAGTCAGACAGTGAGAAAACTGTCATTCTTATAGCCGTCAACGGATATGAGGAGATACTGGCTCAGCTTGGAACAGACAAGACTCTGGCTACGTTTGATGCCATCCCTTCGATCTTTCTTGAGTCTCTGTATGAGGATCTTAGGATATTGTCAGCAGATAGGCCGCCGGTCGGTTACAGGAAACATGACACACCTGTCATCCCGAAGATCATTCACGGTATATGGTTTTCGAAAGATCCTATGCCAAAGCTTTATACAAGATGCCTTGATTCGTGGAGAAGATACGCTCCCGATATGGAGATAAAAATATGGGATATGAGTACTTACAAGGCGGATCATTGCCTGTTCTTTGATCAGGCGATCGAGGATAAGAACTGGTCATTTGCATCGGATTATGCAAGAGCGGATCTGCTTTACAGATATGGCGGCATATATATGGATCTGGATGTGGAGATGCTTCGTCCCATAGATGATCTTCTGTACAATGACGCATATATGAGTTTTGAATCTTCGGACCGTATAGAATGCGGATCCGGAATGGGTGCAAGAGCCGGACATCCGATCATAAGGGAGATATGCAAAAGCTATGAATCCAGACCGTATTTTAAGGCGGACGGAACGTGGGATAATTCCACATGTCCCGTGAGATACACCGAGGTCATTGAAAAACACGGACTTAAGAAGAACGGGGGATTTCAGTCAGTGGAGGATATCACCGTATATCCGTTTGAGGTCCTGACCGGTAAGAGTTTCGAGACAGGGATCGTGTATAACAGCGAATTGAGTTATACCCTTCATCATCACAACGGAAGCTGGATCCCCGGTCATACACGTGATGCCATGAGGAAGAGATATGAAAAGATTCAGGCGTTTATGGAAGAAAAAGGCATGACTTTACGATCAGACTGATGCCTGTTTGCTGTTGAATATCATCCCGGGTTTGTATACTATGTATTAAGCGGAAGCTTTGTGAGAACAACAAAACATCATGAAAGGAAAAGATAAATGGGAACTATATATGTGACCGGACACAGGAATCCGGATCTTGACAGTGTGTGCAGCGCATACGGATATGCGGGACTTATGAATATGCAGGATGCGGATAATACGTATATCCCGGTAAGATGCGGACATCTGTCGGAGAGCACCAGGAGTGTGCTTGAGGAACTGGATATAGAGATACCCGTATATAAACGTGATGTATATCCCAAGGTAAGGGATGTGATGTTAAGCGCGGATCATAAGATCGATGCCGATGATCCGCTCACGGCAGTGGCTGCGATCTACGAGAAGACCAGTCCCAGTGCCATCCCTGTTTATGATAAAGGGGAATTCTACGGACTGCTCATGGTGGATGATATCACCAACTGGGCCATGAGAGAATTGTCCGGAAGCAGTATGATAACAAAGATCCCCAAGGTAAAGGAGATCATGACATCAGAGGGTGAGAGGCTGTCTTCGGACGAGCTGTTTGACGAAGCCAGGTCGATCCTTCAGAAGTCCAGCAAGAGAGGACTTGCCGTATATGATGATGACAGATATGTCGGATTTGTAACAAGAAGATGCTTCTTAAAGGCTCCGGGGAACAGCGTCATACTTGTTGACCATAATGAACCGGGACAGAGTATAAGAGGGATCGAGACGGCCAACATCGTCGGTATAATAGATCATCACAGATTGGATGCGATCAAGACAGACCAGCCGATATTCATATGCGCGGAACCGCTTGGTAGCACATGTACGATCGTATACCAGCAGTTCATAAGGAATAACCGTACTCCCGACAGTGTTATGGCAAAGGTGCTCCTGACAGGCATATTGTCGGATACGCTCATCTTAAAGAGCCCGACCACAACGGGAGATGATGTGGTCGCAGCCCACGTACTTGCATCCATTTGCAGAGTGGATCTGGAGGAATACGGTCTGTCCATGTTCTCGAGAGTGGGTGGTCTTAAGGATAAGGAACCTACGTCAGCCATATCTGCAGATTTCAAGACATACTCTGAGAACGGTATTAAGATTGGTATAGGACAGTGTGAAGTCACGACGCTTAATGATCTTGCCGATTATTCGTCAGAATACCTCGAAGCACTTAATGAGATAAAGACCATGAAGGGATTGGATTGGGCTGTACTCATGATAACCGATGTGATCCACGAACACAGCGCACTCTTATGCACGGATCACAGGGGTAACAGACATCTGCCGTACAGCGCGGCAGGGCGTAATATTTATGATATGCCGCATGTCATGAGCCGTAAGAAGCAGTTGCTGCCGGAGATAATCCATGCCGTCGGAGATCAGTGACAGGTATATCGTCTTAAGCCTTAAGCCCTGTCTTTAAATAATCCGGGCGATGTGTTAGAATAAACTGTCGTGTGATACTGAGAGGGGAGTAGGAAACGGATATGAAACTGGAAGCGATCAAAGCAGATATAACTAAGATCGATTTTGTGGGAGCGATAGTCAACGCGGCCAATGAATCGCTGCTTGGCGGCGGAGGGGTGGACGGTGCCATTCACAGGGCGGCAGGACCGATGCTGTTAGAAGAGTGCCGCAAGCTGCGAGGCTGTCCGACAGGACAAGCTAAGCTTACGAAGGCCTATAAGCTTCCCGTCAGATATGTGATCCATACAGTCGGTCCTATATGGTACGGTGGAGATCAGGGTGAGCCCGAACTGTTAGCATCGTGTTATCGCAACACACTTAAGACTGCCACGGAGCACGAGATAAAGAGACTGGCATTTCCGTCGATATCCACAGGCGTATACGGCTATCCCGTGGAGGAGGCTGCCAAGGTCGCTGTGGATGCGGTACTGGAATTTGAAAAGAATGCGCCCGGGGCGATCGACAGAGTGTATTGGGCATGCTTTGATGACAGAACGCTTGAGGCTTATGCAAAAGAGATAGAGTTAAGATCATGAAAGAGAGGACATTAAGATGGGAATCGAATCAATCGATGCAGAAGACGATCAGTTTGCCTATCGTTATGATACGCAGCTTCTGATCGACAGGCGTGACAAGGATCTGGATGAAGATGAGATCGCGGATCATATCACGGAGAATTTTGAGGGTAACAGCCTGATCGCGGCCGGAGACGAGGATATGGTCAAGATACATTTCCATACCAATGAGCCGTGGAAGATATTGGAGTATTGCAATTCGATAGGCGAGATATATGACATCGTTGTCGAAGATATGATCAGGCAGTCAAACGGCCTTCAGGGTTGATCTGTTTAATACATTGATGATACACATATGGGGACGATCGGACTGTCTGCCGACCGTCCCCATATTTAAACAATATTTTTCCCTCAAAACCATACTGCGTGGTATAATAATGTTTATGGACTTTGACGGACGGTGATTCTGAATCAGAGGATGCGGTTATGCCCAAAGGAAAGAATCAGAAACTGAAACTTTATTATCTGTACAGGATACTGCTTGAGAATACGGATGATGATCATATGATCACAATGCCGCAGATACAGGAATCATTATCTTCTTACGGTCTGACTGCCGACAGGAAGAGCCTGTATGATGATCTTGAGCAGCTGTCGGTACTCGGTGTGGATGTCATAGGTGAGAAGGTCGGACGTAATTACTATTACCATGTAGGGAGCAAACAGTTCGAGATAGCCGAGCTTAAGCTTTTGGTAGATGCCATACAGTCATCTAAGTTCATAACGGAGAATAAGTCCAACGCGCTTATCAAAAAGCTCACAGGCATGGCCAGTAAATATGAGGCTGCTCTTCTTAAGCGCCAGGTAATGGTCAGAGGCAGGGTCAAGAACATGAACGAGAGCATCTACTATACAGTGGATGATGTTCATCGTGCCATTACAGAGAATAAGCAGATACGATTCCAGTATATGAAATGGGACAGGGAGAAAAGACTTATCCCGCGCAAGGAAGAACCTTATGAAGTAAGCCCCTGGGCACTGACATGGGATGATGAGAACTACTATATGATCGCCTATGATGAAGAGGCGGATAAGATCAAGCATTTCCGTGTGGATAAGCTCAAGAACATTAAGGTCCTTGACAGGAAACGTGTCGGTAAGAGTATATTTAATGAGTTCGATCTTGCCAGATATTCCAAGATGAGTTTCGGAATGTTCGGCGGAGAAGAGATAAAGGTAAGGATCGCCTTTGAGGATGACATGGTCGGGGTGTTCATAGACAGGTTCGGCAAGGATATCGTCATACAGAGATCGGACAGAGACGGATGGTCTGAGATAAGTGTGGATGTTGCCGTGAGCGATCAGTTCTTAGGATGGATATTTGCGCTCGGAGAAGGTGTCAGGATAACGGGACCGGATCAGGTCGTCGATCGTTACAGAACAGAACTGTCAGAGAGACTTAAGGAATACAGGTGATCCGGACAGTAAGACGGCGCTTAAGCCGGGTCGCTGCCCGAAGGGATGATAAATGAACATAGAACTGCAGTGTTGTGCGTTATTCATATTGTTTGCCATATTTGTCATGTTCTTACGCGAGAAGAAGCTTGATCTTATGAACCGTAAGCTGTTCTTCCGCGCTCTGTGCGCATGCTTTGCGTGCCTTTCTTTTGATATACTTTCCGTGATCCTTATAAATATGTCCGTATTGAACGGTTTCAATTCACTGGTAACGGAACTGGTCTGCAAGATCTATATAATGCTCCTTGTGCTCCAGGGGTATTTCGGCTATGTATATGCATCCACCAGTCTGCTTCCGAGGGACAAGACCTGGGCGACCGTTGCAAGAGCGATATCGCATACGATATTCGTTATCGGTGAATTGCTGATGCTCATACTGCCTATCGGATATGAGGCAAACGGACGAATAGTATTCTCTTACGGACCTTCAACATCCGTAGCATATATACTTTCAGCCATATATATCATATCAACTATAATCATCTGCATATGCTACAGGAATCAGATGCCGGGAAGACGGCTTGTGGCGATGCTTCTCTGGCAGGGGATATGGCTTTTGGCAGCGGCTGTTCAGTTCCTTAATCCGGAGCTGTTGCTCGTAGGATTTGCCTCTGCTTTCGGTATGGTGATCCTCTATATCCAGTTAGAGAATCCCAGTGAGTTTATCGACGGGTCCACAGGACTTTTCACGGCAAATGCTCTTTCGGTATATGTTCATGATAAATATAAATACGGCAAGCGTTTCTCGATGTTTACGGCCAAGATCCATTACATGACAAATTATGTTGATTATAATATGGAGCAGAATGCCGTTATGCGAACAGCCAGAGCGCTTGTTGAGCTTGGGCCGGAACCGGCGTTCAGGATCGATGACGATACTTTCTGTGTTCTGTATGATGAGGCGGAACGCATGCTTGACAAGGCTGCATATATCAAGAAACGAAAGGACGGGGTGACGGACCTCCCTGCCAAGGGAACGTATCTGCTCATACCGAACAGCCTTCAGATGAGCGGCCCTGATGAATTCTTCCGTTTCCTGCATACATATCTTGAGAGCGAAGATGAGATAGTGGTCGCCAATGAGCAGCTGGTACAGAAACTGAGGGATCAGAATAAGGTCAAAGATATGATAGATGATGCTCTGGCTGGTGACAGAGTAGAGGTCTTCTATCAGCCCTTCTATAACGTAAAGGAATCCAGATTTAACATAGCAGAGGCCCTGGTACGCATACGCCGGGAGAATGGTGAGATCGTGCCGCCCGGATTGTTCATCCCGGTGGCTGAAGAGACAGGGCAGATACTTTCCTTAGGCACGCGCGTTTTTGAAAAAGTGTGCGAGCTCATATCAAAGGGTGAGGCGCGCAAATTCGGTCTCGATCAGGTTGAGGTCAATGTATCTGCGGCACAGTTCGACCATGACAATCCGGCCAAGTTCGTTTTTGAATACATGGACAAGTATAATGTGGACCCGAAGCGGATCAATCTGGAGATAACAGAGACTGCGGCGGCGGACAATTATGATATAATGCTTAAGAATATGAACAGGCTCGTAGAGAAAGGGATAACTTTCTCGCTGGATGATTTCGGGACCGGTCGTTCCAATATCGACTATTTCATAAATCTGCCCGTAAATGTCATTAAATTCGATTATACATTCACCAAAGGATTCTTTGAGAACGGTAAGACCAAGCATGTCCTGACCGGTATGCTGGATATTTTCCATAAGCTTAATATGGAGATCGTGGTCGAAGGTATCGAGACCAAAGAGCAGGTCGATGTCATGAAGGCTTTGGGAGTCGACTATATACAGGGGTATTATTTCTCCAAGCCGATCCCTGAAGACGAATTCATTAAGTTTCTCCAAAACATGCAGATCTATAAGACGCATCTTGAAGGATAGGGCATCGTAAGAACATTTATCGGAGGCCCGAAAAAAATCTTGACATAAAATATTGCGCGCAATATAATGTGATAAAAGATAAGATCATATCATATACGTAGGCGGATCATGTTATGAGAGGGATGAAAAATGGCACAGAAATATGAACAGCTTTTGCTTAAGAATCAGTTGTGTTTTCCGCTGTATGCATGCAGCAGGAAGATAGTGGGCAGTTATACTCCGTATCTTAAACCTCTGGGACTCACATACACACAGTATATAGTCTTGATGGTATTGTGGGAGAAGGAGAGCGTGAACGTCGGACAGTTGGGAGAGATCTTAAGACTTGATGCAGGAACGCTCACTCCGCTTCTTAAGAGGTTGGAGAAGGCAGGATATGTAACAAGAGAAAGGTCTAAGGACGACGAGCGTGTTACTGTCATAAGCATTACGCCTGAGGGCGAGAAACTAAAGGAAAAGTGCAAGGATATCCCGATGAAGCTGTCGGAGAACGGATCGGCACTGACTAAGAAGGATGCAGAAGAACTGTACAGGCTGCTGTATCTTTTCCTTGACGGCAAATAAGGACGCGGATACCACGCACGGACAGTACATGTTTTCTGACAGCATAAAGGTCGGTTAAACAGGTCCGATCGATACTAAAAAAAACTGCGGGACGATTTTTGATAAAACCGTCCTGTTTTTTTTGAAAAAAATGCACAGTAAGTATATACTTATATAAATGCATCGGGAAAGGAGAAGTGTATGGAAAAAGTCAAATGGGGTGTGTTGGGAACAGCGAATATAGCAAAGGGATGTACGATCCCCGGGATGAAGATGTCAGATAACTGCGAACTGTATGCCATCGCAGGAAGAGATCCCGTCAAAGCGGAGAGTTTTAAGAATGAATTCGGATTCAGGAAGGCCTATACCGGATATGAGGCACTGCTTGCGGATCCGGAAGTAAAGCAGATCGGTTATTATGACTGATCGTGACCTTAGGTATAGAAGACATAACATAAATATATTTTGCCTGATAAGGGAGGAAGTTAAAGGGATGAAAAACTGGAAACCATGGCGTATAGTCGCATTTGTAGCAGGATGCGTCAGCTTGAATATCATCTGTAAAGCTGTGGCCACATGGCTGGAACTTCCGTTATGGGCCGACTCATTCGGGACGGCGCTCGGCGCGTTCGTTGGGGGACCTGTCTGCGGAGCGATGATAGGAGTGACGGGCAATCTTGCTTATTGTGTCATCAACAGACTATCCGCCGCATATTCCATAACGAATATCGCGCTCGGAATAATCATAGGTATAGCTGCACAGCGGAAATGGTTTGACAGGTTCTATGGTTTTATGAAGGCCGCTTCTTTGGCGATGCTTACGGGACTCGTCGTATCTGTTCCGATAGATATTCTCTTCTCCAAGGGATTTACGGGAAATAAATGGGGAGACGGAGTGATCTACTATCTTTTGGACAAGGAATGGCCTCCGGTCCTGTGCTGCATCTTAGGTCAGCTTGCCATAGAGTTTGCGGATAAAGTGCTTACCATTGCGGCTGTGTATATCATTATCCTTATACAACGATACAAAGAAGAGGAGAAAGAGGAATTCACGCTGTCTGCAGGCAGTGATAAGGCTGCGTTGCTCCTCATATTTGCGCTGGGAGCCAGCCTTCTTATGCCGATACGTGCAAGGGCAGCGAGCGAAGCTCCTGATTACAATGATTATGTCAAGAGTGTATACAGCAGTAATAACGGTCTTCCCTGCGGTGAGGCCAATGATATCGCTCAGACTAATGACGGTGTGCTCTGGATAGGAACATATGCGGGATTGTATAGATATAACGGGCGAGAGTTCAGATGGGTGGATGATTATGAATCCGTAAAGAACGTTAACTGCCTCTATGTGGATGAGGAAGGACGTTTATGGATAGGGACCAATGACAACGGTCTCTCGATCATGATCCGTGAACAGATAGTGAACGTACTCGATCAGTCAGATGGACTTCCTTCCAATTCCGTGCGTTGCATAACCCATTCAACAGACGGATATTATTATGTGGGGACCACCGGCAGCATGCAGATCCTTGTTATGGACAACGGATTAAAAGCTGCAAATACACTTGATGAGATCAAGTATGCCGAGAGTATAACTGCGGATGAGAACGATCATGTCGCAACGGTCTCATCAGACGGTAAGCTTTTCCTGTTAAGCCAGGGACAGATACGTAAGAGCCTTGTGCTTCCGAACGAACAGGAGATATATAAGTGCTGCGCATTTTCTCCTGACGGGACTCTGATGGTAGGTACCAATGTCAATCATATCTATTGTTATGAAGTCTCAGACAGTGATCTTAAGCAGACAAGGGTGATAACATGTGCCGATGTCAACAGCGTGAACAATCTGAATTATCTGAGTGACGGAACTCTGTTCATCTCTACTGACAGCGGTATATCATATATCAATGACAGCGGATATCATCACCTTAATACAAATGATTTCAATAATTCGATAGACCATATGCTCAGCGATTATCAGGGGAATCTCTGGTTCACATCATCGCGCCTCGGGCTCTTAAGACTTGCCAAGTCTCCCTTTAAGGATATATACGGTGCCATAGGCATGGAACGTAAGGTAGTCAATGCCATCGTTTTCTGGCAGGACTGCTACTATATCGGAACCGATACCGGGCTTGATGTCGTGGACAAGACCTGTCATCGTCAGATAGACAATGTCCTCACTAAGGAACTTGAAGGCAAACGTATCCGATGCATGTATGTGGATGGAAAAGATCACCTGTGGGTATGCACATACGGAAGCGGTCTTATCGAATATTCAACGGATGGTGAGACATGGACTTATAATGCGGATAACGGAAGTTTCGGTAATCGTGCCCGTATAGTGACGGGATTATCGGACGGAACGATATTGGCTGCAGGAGATACGGGTATCAGTTTTATCAAGGATCATGAGATCGGCCAGACGATACGTAATGAAGACGGTCTTATCAATTCAATGATCTTAACTGCGACCGAACGAAGCGACGGAACGATATTAGCCGGCACGGACGGCGACGGTATTGCGGTATTAGAGGACGGAAAAGTCACGAGAATGATCACGCGTGATGACGGATTAAGCAGCGGAGTCATACTGCGAACGGTGGCGGACCCCAAAGCGGACGGAGTATTCGTAGTTACAAGTAACAGCCTTTGTTACCTTGAACCGGACGGGACCATAAGGTTATTGGACAAATTCCCATATTATAACAACTATGATATCTGGGTAAAAGACGAAGACACTCTCTTTGTAATGTCGAGCGCCGGTATCTATGTGGTGGAACGTGATGAACTGGTGGCAGGTGGTGAGATCGCATGGGAGCTTTTGGATGCCAGAAGAGGTCTGGGAACTTCACTTACGGCCAACTCATGGAACTACTATAACGAAAAGGGCGAGCTATTCCTGCCCTGTGATACAGGCGTATACAAGATAGACGTTGATAAGTATAACAGTGATGTCAGATCGTACAGAATGCAGTTGGCTTCGGTCAAACTGGACGGAGTATTACAACCTCCGCTTAAGACAGAGGGCATTCTGGTCGGACAGGGAGTAAACCGAGTAGAGTTAAGCCCTGAGATCCTAAATTATACGGTCCAGGAGCCAAATGTAGGATACTTCTTAGAAGGTTATGACAGACAGTGGACTATCATTCCGCAGAACAGCTTAAATAACATAATATATGTCAATCTTCCTGCCGGGACTTATACGTTCCATCTGGCTATTTTTGACAGTGCGGGGAAGAGGGTAATAGGAGAGCGCAAATTCGAACTCACAAAAGAGGGCAAGTTGTATGAGCAACCGGGATTCCATATTTATATGCTCTTAATGCTGTCCCTTATAATCGTCTGGTTCACCTGGCTGATCGTGCAGAGACAGCTCAATCAACAGGAGATCCAACTCAATATGGCCAATGAGACGGTAAGAGCCATAGCTAACGCAGTCGATGCCAAGGACGTGCGTACGCACCAGCATTCCATGCGTGTGGGCGAGTATTCGGAACTCATAGCCAAGGAGATGGGATGCTTCAAGGGTATCCATAAGAATAAGGAGCTCTCTAACTTAAAGAAAGCTGCTCAGCTTCATGATATCGGTAAGATAAGCGTGCCTGACAGCGTCCTTAATAAGGTCGGAAGACTAACTGATGAAGAATATGTGCTGATGAAATCGCATGTGGATAAGGGTGCAGAGATACTCAAAGACTTTACGCTCGTAGAACATGTTGCCGACGGAACGAGATATCATCATGAACGTTATGACGGACGCGGTTATCCTGACGGATTAAAGGGAGAAGAGATCCCGTTGTACGGGCGTATAATCGGTGTGGCCGATGCTTTTGATGCAATGACATCCAACCGTGTATACCGTAATCACATGGATACGGATTATGTGATAAATGAGATGAAGCGCGGACGCGGCACACAGTTCGATCCGGATGCCCTTGATGCGTTCTTCAGACTGATAGATAAGGGAGTGATCAATCCTGATGAACTGTATGCGCAGAAGAGTGCGGAGATACAGCATGCCGATCAGGAAGCACATGAAGAACTGGCGCGTCGCGTGGAAGAAGATAAGAAGATACAGGAAGCTCAGATAAAGAGCGAGCAGAAAGAGTCTTCGGATGAAAAGAAAGGAGAAGAAGTATGAAGCGGGTATATATAATAACTGCGCAGACATGTGTGGCTATACTTGTTGTTTTCTTTTGCATATTTCGGATCCTGAACCTTTCCGTTACGAAAGATCATCTCACTGTGGGATTCATCTATGATAATGATGAGAGCACTCCGTACACGTACAATTTCTCTCTTGCAAAAGATGCTGTGGAGAAAAAATACGGAGAGAAGGTAACGGTATACACATGCAGCAATGTGCTGGATGAAGAGATGGAAGAACCGCTTAGAGAACTTGCCGGAAAAGGCTGTGATATCATCTTCTTTAACGGATACAGCGAACTGGTGATGAAACTTGCACCGGAGTATCCGGACATTCAGTTCTGTCAGACCTCATACATGGATATGAGCGACAAGACGGTTCCTGAGAACTACCATACATTTAAGGGTGAAGCCTATCAGGGAAGATATGTGAGCGGGATCGCGGCAGGTATGAAGCTCAAGCAGATGATATCTGAAGGCGTGATAACGGATGATCAGGCGATAGTAGGATTTGTTGCGGCATTCCCGACATCAGAGGTCATATCGGGATATACGGCATTCCTGTTGGGAGTTCGTTCCGTGGCCCCTAAGGCCATGATGCATGTCAGGTATACTCATACATGGAGCAGTTACGCACGGGAGAAGGATGCGGCACAGGCTCTGTTGGATGAAGGATGCGTGATCCTCTCACAGCATACGGATACCATAGGTCCTGCAATAGCCTGCGAGGAGATGTCGCAGACAAGACCTGTATATTTTGTGGGATATAACCAGAGTATGTCCGAGGTAGCTCCGGGAACATCACTCATCACATCAAGGATATGCTGGGAGCCGTATGTTCTGTCTGCAACGGAAGCCGTAAGAACAAACAAGGAAATAGAATCCGTAGTATCGGGTCATATCCATGGCAAGGACGTATCCGGAGGATTCGAGAGCGGATGGGTGGAAATGGAAGATCTGAACCAGCAGATAGCAGCTCCGGGCACACAGGAAGCGATGAATTATGCGATAGTCCAGTTTAAGCGCGGATACACGGATTCAGTATTCAGAGGCAATTACAAGGGAGTGGATCCGGATGATCCTTCAGATACATGCAATCTTAAGACTGCATATGTCGAGAACGCGAAGACTTCTTATCCGACGTTCCATTATCTGCTCACGGATGTTATAACTGTCGACGAATGATCTTTAGCTTAAATTTACCGACCATGATCATTATGTAAAAAAACTCAAGGACAATGTTCATATGTCCATGGAGTGCAGGATAAGGCATTCGGACAGCAGATATTACTGGTCTGAGATCATGATATGCAATACTACCGAAGTGGACAGTACCAAAGGAAATGACTGTATCTTTCTTATTTCCGCCCGGGGCTGACATGACGAGTCTGGATGAATATATCGAAAAAGCAGACAAGAAGATGTATGAGATGCGCGTTTTGCGCGATGAATACAGGAGAGACTGAGACAATCAAATGTTGGAAAAACTCGTGAAGAAAAATGATAACGGAATATCTTTGCGTACCATACATATATGGCTGATAGTTACCATGGTCGTCATGTCAGGGATAGTCGTTATCGCGACGGTGAGACTGACCAATACGTTCATGCGCCTTGCAAAGGCGGAAGAACAACATACGGAACTTCAGAAGGCAGCCCACGAACTTATGGATGCATCCGACTATCTGACGGAACAGGTTCAGAGATTCACGATAAACGGCGACAGACGTTTTATGGATCAATATTTTACCGAAGCTTTTGAATCAAACAGGCGTGAAGAAGCGATAGCCAGGATGGATATTGATGAGACTACGACTGCCGCGGTGGAACAGCTTAAAGAGGCGATGTCGCATTCGATCAGCCTCATGAATCAGGAGTATTATGCCATGAGACTCGTTGTTGAGGCCAAGGGTTATGAGGATTATCCTGAGATACTTGACACTGTGGTCATAAGTGCGAGAGATGAAGCGCTCTCTTCAGAAGACAAGATAAGACGGGCAACGGAACTGGTGCTCAGTGACGGATATTACGATCAGAAAGATCAGATCAGAAAAGGCATGCGTGACAGCCTTGCTGAAGTCGATAAACTCATGAGCGTCATCAAGGACAAGGAACTTGATATGCTCCACAAAGAACTGAATTTCGTGCGTATAGTCCTGGTGTTACAGGTGATCTCGATCCTCATCATGGTGAGGCTGACTTCGATCCTCGGTATTCATCCGGTATTAAAAGCCGTTGATAATATCAAGTCTGACAGTCCCATCCCTGAAATGGGAGCGAATGAATTCAAATATCTCGCCCAGGCATACAACAAGATGTATGCAAAATACAAATCAAGTCTTGAGAATCTCAATTTCAAGGCATCTCACGATGAACTGACAGGTGCATATAACAGAGCCGGATATGATCTTCTCTTATCCGGTATCGATCTTTCGACGACATACATGATGCTTTTGGATGTCGATAACTTCAAGAGCATTAACGATGACTACGGCCATGAAGTCGGAGACAAGGTACTCATCAAACTGGTCAATGTTCTTAACAGTGTGTTCAGAGATGATGACTGTATATGCCGTATCGGAGGAGATGAGTTCGTAGTCTTCATGGTCCATTCTTCGGGGATACCCAGACGCCTTATAGAATCCAAGATAAACCAGATTAATGAAGAACTGGAGAATACGAATGACGGCCTGCCGCCGATATCCATAAGTGTAGGTATAGTCAACGGAAAGGACGTCAAGGATACGGAGCATCTGTTTGAGAGGACCGATGCCGCAATGTACGAATCCAAGAAGAGAGGAAAACACACTTATACGTTCTACGAAAAAAAGAGTGATCGTTCATCATAAATATATTAGGCAGCAGTGGGGGTGACTCCGAGTGAATATCGAAGGAATATAAAATGCCGGGAGGCACTGCAGCATAAGAGAGGATAGCGGATAATGAACAAATACAGTGTTACGGGAATGAGTTGTGCGGCATGTCAGGCCAGAGTGGAGAAGGCGGTATCTGCGCTTCCGGGAGTGGATAGCTGCGCAGTGAGTCTTCTGACCAACTCCATGGGTGTGGAAGGAAGTGCAGATCCCGAGACGATAATCAAAGCAGTTAAAGACGCAGGCTACGGAGCAGAGCTCATCGGAGGGGGATCTGCAGGCCGGGGCAAAACAAGAGCATCAGACTATGAAGACGAACTTACGGATACAGAGTCGCCGAAGATAAAAAGGAGACTTATTGCATCCGTTATTTTGTTGTTACCCCTTATGTATGTGAGTATGGGACATATGATGTGGGGATTTCCGGTGCCGGAGATCCTTATGCGAGATCATATGTTTGTCGGCATATATGAGATGGTACTTGCATCTTTAGTCGCCGTCATCAACAGAAAGTTTTTTATAAGCGGGACCAAAGGACTTATGCATGCATCTCCCAATATGGATACATTGGTCGCGATGGGATCCGCTGCATCATTTATATACAGCATATATGCACTTATCGCAGGGGAACATGAACTGTATTTTGAGTCGGCGGCCATGATACTGACTCTCATCACGGTCGGTAAGTATCTGGAGGCGAAGTCAAAGGGAAAGACGACAGATGCGCTTAAGAGCCTTATGAAGCTGGCGGCCAAGACCGCAACGATCATTAAGGACGGAGAAGAAAAAGAAGTTCCTATTGAAGAGGTGAGCGTAGGTGACAGATTCGTCGTTCGTCCCGGACAGAACATTCCGGTGGACGGCATAGTCATAGAAGGTGACAGTGCTGTCAATGAGGCTGCTCTTACGGGAGAGAGCATACCGGTGGATAAGACTGCGGGCGATAACGTATCAGCCGCCACTGTCAATCTGAACGGCCATATGATATGCAAGGCCGTAAGGGTAGGAGAAGATACCACTCTGTCTCAGATAATACGGTTGGTATCCGATGCGGCAACGACCAAGGCCCCCATCGCCAAGGTCGCAGACAGGGTGTCCGGAGTATTCGTGCCTGTAGTCATAGGGATAGCACTTGTAACTCTGATCATTTGGTTGGCCGCGGGTGAGACGTTCGGCTTTGCTCTTGCAAGAGCTATATCCGTGCTCGTCATAAGCTGTCCGTGTGCACTCGGTCTGGCGACGCCTGTAGCGATAATGGTCGGTAACGGAGTCGGTGCAAAGAACGGAATACTGTTCAAGACGTCAGTCTCGTTGGAAGAGACCGGCAAGATGCAGTTTATCGCCCTTGATAAGACGGGAACGATCACAAGGGGAGAACCCGAGGTCGTGGGTGTATACGAAGGAAAGGGTATTAACAGAGATGAACTTGTAACCTCGGCATGCTCTGTAGAGGTGGGATCTGAGCATCCTTTGGCCAAGGCAATAGTTGAATACGGTAAAAAGAACGGCGTCAGGCTCTCTGCCGTATCGGACTTTATCGCCAAGCCCGGTAACGGACTGTCAGCCAAGGTAAACGGAGTGGCCGTATACGGCGGAAATCGCGAATACATACAGAGCATCATCGGGGATATCGACAGTTCGTGCGCTGATCTTGCAAATGAACTTGCGGATAAAGGTCAGACTCCTCTGTTTTTTGCAAGAGAAGATAAGCTTCTTGGTATAATATCTGTTGCCGATGTTGTCAAGGATGATTCCGTGGATGCGATAAGGGATCTTAAGAACCTGGGATTGCATGTAGTCATGCTGACGGGTGATAATAAGAGGACAGCTGCGGCAATAGCGCATAAGATCGGAGTTGATGAATATGTAGCCGAAGTCAAACCGGACGGCAAGGAAGAGATAATAAGACGGCTTGCCGAGTACGGTAAGGTCGTGATGGTCGGTGACGGTATCAATGATGCACCTGCTCTTACGAGAGCCGATATCGGTATAGCCATCGGTGCGGGAACGGATGTCGCGATAGATGCGGCTGATGTAGTGCTCGTTAAGAGCAGCCTTAAGGATGTTGCGGCTGCGATAAGATTAAGCCGTGCTACTCTCAAGAACATCCATGAGAATCTTTTCTGGGCGTTCTTCTATAATGCGGCATGTATCCCGCTTGCTGCAGGGCTATATATAAAGGCGTTCGGATGGACGCTCGATCCTATGATAGGAGCGGCTGCGATGAGCCTGTCGAGCTTCTGCGTAGTAATGAACGCCCTTAGGTTAAACGGTTGTAAGTTGCACAGCAAAGATAAGGATAAGCCGGGATCAAAGCCTGTTAAGAATTTAGATCTTACGGGGATAACGGATAATGACAGTAAAGAGCCAAAGGATAAGGAGGAAACGAATAAGATGGATATCACGGTAAAGGGAATGATGTGTGCTCATTGTGAAGCACATGTAAAGGAAGCATTGGAAAAGATCGACGGAGTCGTAAGTGCGACGGCGGATCATGAAAAGGATCTGGTCACACTTCAGTTGTCAGGCGAGGTATCAAAAGAGGATATCAAGGCAGCTGTAGAAGGCGCCGGATACGAGTATGTCGGTTAAGGGAAGATGAATGAGTAAGGATATTAAGAAGATACTCATAACAAATGATGACGGAATAGAGGCAGAGGGCATAGTGCGGCTTGCCAAAGAGGCCGTAAATTTCGGCGAGGTATGGGTGGTCGCGCCTAAGACCCAGAGAAGCGCGGCATCGCACAGTATCACGCTCCATGACTATATAGATGTATATCCGTATCCGGAATTTCCGGTTAACGGAGTACATGCATTCCATTGCAGCGGCAAACCTGCGGATTGCATCAGGGTAGGAGCACTTAACATCATGCCTTGCAAGCCCGATCTGGTGCTGTCCGGGATCAACTTCGGATATAATGCGGCATCGGATCTGCAGTACTCGGCCACGGTCGGAGCGGCGTTTGAGGCGGCTTTTCAGGGTATTCATGCGATAGCCCTGTCGGAAGGCTTCTCAAAATGTCATGAAGTTACGGATGAATATCTTCACGATATAATAGAGGAACTCATAGATGTGCCGCTTGAATACGGCCAGATCCATAATGTGAACTTCCCGGACTGTCCGCTTAAGGATTGCAAGGGCGTTCTCTATAACAGAGCCATATCACAGGGAATGTTCTATGAGGATACTTATGATGTCATCAAGGAACTTGACGGCGGCGGAGTAAGACTCATGGTCAACGGACATGAGAGACGCGATTTTGAAGACGGTACGGATTTCAAAGCCATAATGGACGGATATGTATCAGTCGGTATAGCCAATAACATCGGTTAGACTATAGACCGGTTAGAGCCTGAGGTGGATGAAATGAGGGCATTGATAGCCATGAGCGGCGGTGTGGATTCATCGGTAGCCGCAAAGCTTATGATCGAAAAAGGATATGAATGTACGGGAGTCAACATGCGCCTGTTCGACCCGGACGATGTGACATGTGTGTCATGTTCTGCTGAGAGAAAGACAAGCCGCACCTGTTGTTCAGAGAGTGATGCTGCCGATGCGATGGCGGTAGCGGGCAGGCTTAACATGTCATTTCATACGCTTAATTACATGGATGAATTCAAGAGCAAGGTCATAGATAAGTTCATAGACTGTTATGAACACGGGATCACTCCGAATCCCTGTATAGACTGCAACAGATACATGAAGTTTGAACTTCTCTTTGACAAAGCCGATGAGCTTGGATGCGACAAAGTCGTCACGGGACATTATGCCCGTATCGAAAGGGATGAAGACGGAAGATATGTTTTGAAAAAAGCGGAAGATCTTAATAAGGATCAGAGCTATGTACTGTATATGCTCACACAGGAGCAGTTATCAAGGATCGAATTTCCGCTGGGAGATCACATCAAGTCGGATACAAGGGATATCGCAACGGACGCCGGATTTGTCAACAGCGACAAGGCGGAGAGCCAGGATATATGTTTCGTTCCCGAGGGCAGATACGGTGAGGTGATAGAAGGGTATACCGGCAGAGATTATCCGGAAGGAGATTTTGTCGATAAGGAAGGCAATGTACTCGGACGTCACAAGGGTATCATCAATTACACGTTAGGCCAGCGTAAGGGGCTTGGCATAAGTGCCGACAGACCGCTCTATGTGGTCGCCCTGGATATGGATGCTAACAGAGTGGTATTAGGTGATGATCGCGATCTTTTTTCAAGGGAAGCGTACTTTGAGGATATCAATTGGATATCGGGCAAGGCCCCCTCAGACGGACTTCATCTGGCAGCCAAGGCAAGATACAGGCAGACGGAACAACCCGGAGTGCTTAAGAAGATATCGGATCAAAGATATGTATTCATCTTTGATGAGCCGGTAAGAGCCATCACGCCGGGGCAGGCTCTCGTCGTATATGACGGTGATAAGGTGATAGGCGGAGGGACGATCGTACGAACGTGATTTCGGTCTTGTCACGGGACCATGGCTCTGCTAGAATGACACCCGGAGTGTCGGTTTTTGTATAGGAGGACATATGAAAAAGTGTGAGATCACAAAACTTCTTGAGAATAACGTGTATCCCGGACGTGGGATAATCATCGGAAGAAGCGCTGACGGAAGTAAAGCCGTAACGGCGTATTTCATCATGGGACGAAGCGTAAACAGCCGCAACAGGATATTTGTTAAGGACGGAGAGGGCATAAGGACTGAGGCTTTCGATCCTTCGAAGTTAAGCGACCCTTCGCTCATAATCTATGCGCCCGTAAGAGTGCTTGGTAATAAGACGATCGTTACTAACGGTGATCAGACAGATACGATATATGAGGGAATGGATAAGCAGATGACTTTTGAGCAGTCATTAAGATGCAGGGAATTCGAGCCGGATGAACCGAACTATACGCCTCGTATATCTGGTATCATGCATATCGAAAACGGTAAATACAATTATGCGATGAGCATACTTAAGAGCAATAACGGTAATCCCGCATCATGCAACAGATATGCATTCGCATATGAAAATCCGGTAGCAGGAGAAGGCCGTTTCATCCACACATATATGGAGGACGGGGATCCGCTTCCGAGTTTTGAGGGAGAGCCGGAATGGATCGGCATCGAAGGAGACATCGATGAGTTCACCGACAAGATATGGAACAGTCTTAATGAAGAGAACAAGGTCAGCCTGTTCGTACGTTATATCGATATAGAGACGGGTAAGTACGAGACCAGGATAGTAAACAAGAATAAATAAGAGGAGTCAGATCATGAAAGAACTTGAACTTAAGTATGGTTGTAATCCGAATCAGAAGCCTTCCAGGATATTTATGGAAGACGGATCTGAGCTGCCGATCACGGTGCTTAACGGCAAGCCGGGATATATCAATTTCTTGGATGCCTTCAACGGCTGGCAGCTTGTAAGGGAGCTTAAGGAGGCTACGGGACTTCCCGCAGCAACATCATTTAAGCACGTATCACCGGCAGGTGCCGCAGTCGGAAGACCTTTAAGCGATACACTGAAAAAGATTTACTGGGTGGATGACCTCGGAGAACTCACACCCCTTGCTTTGGCTTATGCCAGAGCCAGAGGAGCCGACAGAATGAGCAGCTTCGGTGATTTCATAGCTTTGTCCGATGAGTGTGATGCATGCACGGCCAAGCTCATCAAAAGAGAGGTATCTGACGGTATCATAGCTCCCGGATATTCGGATGAAGCGCTGGAGATCCTTAAGAGCAAGAAGAAGGGCAATTACAATATCATTCAGATAGATCCTTCATATAAGCCGAATCCGATAGAGCATAAGCAGGTATTCGGGATAACATTCGAGCAGGGCCGTAATGAGCTGCCCATAGACGATTCTCTTCTTACAAATATCGTTACGAAGAATAAGGATCTGCCTCAGAGTGTCAAGGATGATATGAAGATAGCTCTGATCACTCTTAAGTATACACAGTCCAATTCGGTATGCTTCGTTAAGGACGGTCAGGCCATAGGCATAGGTGCGGGCCAGCAGTCGAGAGTGCATTGTACGAGACTTGCGGGAAGCAAGGCGGACAACTGGCTTCTTCGTCAGTCTCCGAAGGTCCTTTCGCTTCCTTTCAAAGAAGATATCGGAAGACCCGACAGGGATAATGCGATCGATAATTATATCGGCGATGACTATATGGATGTACTTGCAGACGGCAAGTGGGAGCATTTCTTTACCGTTAAGCCCGAAGTGTTCACAAAAGAGGAGAAAGAGACCTGGTTATCCAAGGCAACAGACGTTGTACTCGGATCTGATGCTTTCTTCCCCTTCTCCGACAATATAGACAGAGCTGCAAAGAGCGGTGTTAAATATGTAGTCCAGCCGGGCGGTTCGGTAAGAGATAACATAGTCATAAATGCTGCCGATGAGTACGGCATGGTAATGGTATGTAACGGTGTGAGACTGTT
>CAMNDJ010000021.1 GCA_946535225.1 uncultured Lachnospiraceae bacterium | reverse complement strand
GCGGTCTTCTCACTGTCTCCGGTCATCATGACTATATGTTCAAAGCCCTGAGCACGCAGTCTGTCCATAACGGCATGTGCCTCTTCCCTCATCGGATCCTCGATCAGGATACAGGCTGACAGTCTTCCGTTCTTTGCAAAATACAGGTGAGAACTATCGCTCGGAAGTGAATTGAACAATTCTTTTTTATCATCCGGGATCACTACCCGCTCATCCTCGAACACGAAATGATAGCTTCCTATGACCGCTCTTTCATTTCCTATCTCGGAAGCGATCCCATGAGCCACTATATATTCAACGTTTGTATGCAGTTCCTCATGCAGCAGCCCTTTACTCTGAGCACATTCTACGACTGCTCTTGCGACCGAATGTGGGAAGTGTTCCTCCAGGCATGCCGCCTGTCTTAACAATTCATCCTCCGACTCATCACAGAACGAGACTACATCTACCACTTTGGGCTGTGCCTTGGTGATCGTGCCCGTTTTATCAAAAACAATGGTGTCTGCATCTGCCACAGCTTCAAGGAATTTTCCTCCCTTGACGGTTATGTCATATTCTGACGCCTCTCTGATGGCGGAAAGAACCGATATCGGCATGGACATCTTAAGCGCACATGAGTAATCAACCATAAGCACCGATACCGCCTTGGAGATATCACGACTCAGGGCCCATGTTGCTGCCGATGCCAGCAGAGTATACGGAACAAGTCTGTCGGCCAGTCTCTCAGCCTTGCTTTCCAGTGAAGACTTAAGCCTCTCCGACTCCTCTATCATTTTCACTATCCTGTCAAAACGGCCGCATCCGCTTATCTGTGACACCTCTATCGTCAGACTGCCTTCTTCAACGACAGTTCCGGCAAATACACTGGTGCCGCTTCTTTTGTGTACCGCCTCTGATTCACCGGTCATGGACGACTGGTTCACCATGGCCTCTCCTTCGATCACTTCGCCGTCAAACGGGATCATATTGCCCATTCTTACAACAACTCTGTCGCCGCTCTTTACTTCAGACGAATCGATCTGTACCTCACCGTCATCCGTACACAGCCATACCCTGTCGATATTTAACGACATGCGTCTTGCCAGATCATCAACCGACCTCTTATGAGTCCAGTCCTCCAGTGTGTCTCCTATCCCGAGAAGGAACATGACGTTAGACGCCGTATTGTAATCCCCCGTAAGGATCGCTGCCGTGATCGCCAATGCATCCAGCAGTTCCACCTGTAAATGCCTGTTTTTAAGTGTTCTTAGCCCTCTTAGGATAAACCTCACCGCTTTTGCGGTATCCAGTATCCTTCGCACGGAAAACGGCAATATGAGGCGCTTGGCATAGTGAAGTATCACACCTGACACGATCTTATCGTAATACTGTGAAGCCAACGCTCTTCCGGAATTCTCCAATACTCTCTCCGGTGCTTTAAAATCATCAAAAGAAAAGGCTTTGATCAGTTCAAGTACATAAGATCTGTCCCCATCAAAGACTACCACGGCATCCGCGGTCCTCTCATATACCTGTACTTCCCGCACCTCATCAAATGTTTTGAGGTAATACTCAAAAGTATCTGCCTCTTCAAAGCTTAACCTTTTCCTTGCAAGATGTATTCGTATTCTGTTTTTAATCTCATGCCTTATTACGAATCTCATTCTGCAGCATCTTCTTCCTTATTTGCTCTCTCCTCATTAATGGACTTGGCCTCTTCATAGATGTCGGTGCAGTTCTCCTGAAGAGTCGTCACCTGGTCAAGCACGGAATCTTTTGCTCTGAGTACTCCCGCCGTACAATGTGCATAAACCTTCTTGGCATCTTTTGAGGATAATAATTTGATCCCCTCTAACCCAAACAACGTTCCAAGTGCAAAAATACCTAATCCTTTGATCTTCATGATCCCAACTCCTTTCATAAAACCTTTTATATACTATCCACAACCCGGGAATTCTTCACTACTTCCCACATCTCTCCCATGTTCTTAAATCCGCCGTCCGGAAGACATCCCTTACATGTATTGCCGTCAGAGTGTCCCTTGCCGGAACACCCTGAACAGTCTGTACATCCTTTGGGTTGTAACGCTACCCGTTTTATCACTCCCATGTTTTCCAGATACTCTATCTGCCTCTTCACATCATCGACATTCGTATCCAGTTCCATGGCGAGCAGTTCGAGAGTCCTTGCATGTCCGTCTTCCAATAGCTTAAGCAGTCTCTCCATGTCTTTACCTCTCTAATGTCTACCAGATGAGCATTCCGATATGATAAGCGATGAACGCAAGTATCAAAGATACCGCCGTGTAATACAGGACGATCCTGGCCGTCCACTTGGCAGAATGCGTCTCCTGATATGTTGCTGCCAGTGCAACTACACAAGGCATGTTAAAGGTCATGGCGAATATGAATGCCAGTGCCTCAGGCCTTGTCACATTTGCAAGCATCATCTCATTGAAATTTGCAGCCTTGGCCGCACCGTTCATTGAAGCAGTGAATGCCTCACCGAACGATCCACCGTTATACAGAGCGCTTATAACACCGATGGCCCCCTCTTTACCGACAGCCGATGCAACATATGACAGGAATAACTGCCACGGCATTCCGAAGAACTTAGTCACAGGTTCGATCGCAACACCGATCTTATATAACACGCCGCCTTCGCCCGACGGAGAATAGCTTAACAGCCAGAACACGCCGCATACGAGAAGTATCACCTTGGTTACTCTTACGAATGTCTCCTTGGTCCTTGCGAACACGTATCTGAAAAGGGAACCCCACTTGGGCTTGTGATAAGGCGGAAGTTCCATGATCATTCCGTAACGGTCCTCGACTTTGACAAGTTTTCCTCCGAATACCTTGGCAGTGATCCACATATGTATGAGCATTGTAAAAAGAATAGCGACTATGACACCGACAGCCCCGGGTCCGAAGAATATCGAAGCAAGCATCGGGATCGTAGCCCAGGCCGCACCACAGGGAACTGCCCATGCAAGCGCTATGGTCAGTACCTTCTGTCCCCAGTTATCAATCACTCTGGCTCCGGCTGCACCGCCCATGGTACATCCGAAGCTGACAAGGAACGGCATTACGGACTTACCCTGAAGCCCGAGCTTACCCATGGTATTGTCGAATACGTAAGATATACGCGCCATGACTCCGGCTTCTTCAAGAAGTCCGAATACCAGTGTCACGCCGAATACAAAACCTAACATCTTAAAGATATAAGAGAACGACTGTATGATCACATCTCCGACCACAAGAACGATAAACTCCGGACATCCTATTGAATTAAGCGCATTCATGATCGGTTCCTTTATCGCCAGGACCGCGCTTCCGACTCCCATAAGAGGAAGCGCCGGAATGAATGATGCTATAAGTCCCAGAAGAACCGTAAGTATGACTGCAGGTTTACCCCAAGTCTTACTCGTGTATATTCTGTCAAGCTTGCTTAATGTAACCTTCTTTTCCTGTGATCTGACCGCTTTATCAAGCACGTCGTCGATCCAGGCGAATTTGCATCCTCCGGTGGCTACCGCTCCCTGCGCATTATTCCTTATCTCTTCTATCTTTTTAAACGAATCCGCATCGATCGCAGCCTTAAGCTTGGCTATCACGACTTTGTCACCTTCTAACGCCTTGACGGCTATCCACATAGGTAAGTACCCCGGCAACGCATTCTCGGGTATCAGATCGCATATCTCCTGATATCCCTTAATGCTCTCATACTGCTTCTTAAGCGAATCAACGTTAAGTTTTGTCTTATCGGCTATCGCACGTCCCAAAGCCTTGTAGAATACATCATATGACTTTGTATCGGTCGCAGAAAAAGGTATGACCGGGATCCCGAGTTTTTTCTCAATCGCCCCGGCGTCTATTGTCTTGCCCTGATTCTTTGCAACATCCGACATATTAAGGAGCAGAAAACACGGAACGTCGATCCCCGCATAGTCGGCGAGCATGAACAGACTTCTCTGAAGCTGCGAACTGTCAGCAAGGATACATACCACGTCCGCATCTCCCGATGCTATATAATCTCTTGTTATCACTTCTTCGTCTGAATTAGCCGAAAGACTGTACGATCCGGGCAGATCCGCCACCATGTACTCGGTTCCGTTATGATTGAAATTACCTTCCTTTTTCTCGACGGTCTTGCCGGGCCAGTTGCCCACATGCTGACGCATGCCCGTCAAAGCATTGAAAAGAGTCGATTTACCCGAATTGGGCTGCCCTAAAAGGGCAATAGTTGCTGTACTCACGCTGTTACCTCCTCAACCTCAATTCCTTTACACTCATTTCTGTTGAGCGCGATCATCGTATCTCTTGAATAGACTAACATCGGTCTGTTGCCGTCATTTTTGATGACGCTGACCTTACAGCCCGGCGTCAGACCGATCGACGTGATCCTGCTCACAAATCGCTGATCACCGTTCAAAGAAGCAATAACGCATTCAGCATTCATTGGTAGTTCTGATAATTTTTTCATTTTCCCTCCTAATAAGATATATTCAGCCGGTACGACCGGTCAGGAACATTTTATTTTCTCTCACATGAGAGCATGGTATAGCCTGCTGATGCCACCGTCGCAGCGAGATCTTTTTCATCCTCTTCCTTTTTTGACAACAGCACGACTTCCTTTTTTGCTATATCAGCCGTCGCCCATCTACCGGCAGTCTTATTGAACTCGTTTTCTATCCGCCTTGCACAGTTTGAGCAATGCATACCTTCAACAGACAGGGTGTACTCAAACGGGTAATTTTTCTTATTCCTGTCCGCAACCTTTACCTTCTTCTGAGGAGGAGTCTTAGAACCACAGCACGATGATCCGAATCTCATCCTATGAACTATGCCGTATATGGCGAGCGTGATCAATCCGATCAGTATGACAATCGTTATAGCATTAGCCATTTTCCACCTCCGTCTGACAAGTATTCTGCCCTTTGGGTTAGTTGCCGCTAACCTATGGGCAAATTATCACTCCGCTATTGCGGAGTTTTGTTTGTAGTGATATGCTAAGGTCACATCGGTTAGGCCTTGCTAACTATGAATGATAGCACTACGCCCACTAAAAATCAACTCCTTCCGACACAAAAAAAGAGGACGCCGCTTGCGTCCTGCTTTTCCCGGTCTTCTCAATATTTCTCGGAAACTTTTATCTCTTCCATTAACTTAAGGTAATTTCCGTATCTGAGCCTGCTTATCCTGCCCTGATCGACCGCTTGTTTTACCTTGCAGTCCGGTTCATTGATATGCAGGCAGTCAAGGAATCTGCATTCTCCCTCATACTCTGCAAACTCACTGTAATAATCCTTAAGTTCATTCTTATCAAGATCAAACAGCCTTAACGAACTGAAGCCCGGAGTATCAAGGATATATGTATCCTCATCTATGGCGATCAGTTCACTGTGCCTTGTTGTATGGCGGCCTCGTTCTATCTTCTCACTCACAGAGCCCGTCTCCATGATCATCTGTTGCTTGAGTTCATTGATAAGGCTCGACTTCCCCACCCCGCTCGGGCCGGCAAGTGTCGTTGTCTTATGCAGCAGTTCGTTCTTTAATCCTTCTATTCCCTCTCCTGCTGCCACACTGATAAAATGCACCCTGCAACCGCAGTCTTCATATGATCTTCTTATATATTCCTTCTCATCCTCTCCGGCAATATCCTGCTTGTTAAAGGCAATGATACAAGGCAGTCCCTTCTGCTGCATCATGATAAGGAATCTGTCTAAAAGATTGAAATTAGGCTCCGGACGCGCTATTGCAAATACTATGAGTGCCTGATCGACATTGGCTACTGCAGGACGGATTATCTCACTCTTCCTCGGGAGTATCCGGATGATATTGCCCTCACCGGTCTTATCGTCTATGACATCCATCTCAACATCATCCCCTACGAGGGGTTTGATGCCGTCCTTACGAAATATGCCCTTTGCCTTACACTGATAGATACGGCTTCCATTATGTACATAATAGAAGCCGGCTATTCCTCTTATGATCTTACCTTGCATCAAACCTCCCAGTGTCCCTACTCCTTGATAAAGTCCACCGTTCGTGTGATCGTCCTCTCTTCGGTCGTTGCGGGAATATCGATTATATTTCCGTTTTCATCCGTAGTTGTAGTTCCGGGGATAGACACTTTGTATATGATGCTGACGACACCCGAATCACTGTCAGCTATCCCCGATATGTTCATGGATACCGGGAAAGACGAAGTGTTCTCTCTCTTAAGTTCCACACCGGATTTGGTCGTCAGTATTACTGTTGCTTCCGTTCCGCTGGTATAATCCCCGTCCTCAACCGAAGGGCTCTCTATATTACCGATATAACTGTATGTTACGGTTCCGACTCCGATACTGAGTTTCATATCAATGACCGTTCCGGCATCCACTGCCGAGTCTTCCGTATAACTCTGGTAGCATATCTTACCTGTCAGATTCTCATCAGGATTGGTCGTCTCTTCTATCGTTCCCGCCTGAAGTCCGTTCTCAATGAGCAGGGCCGTTGCATCCATCGGATCTAAGCCTATGAGTTTGGGAACATGCACCTTGGATTGACTCGCACCGGTACTTACGCTCAAAGTCACGCTGCTGCCTCTCTCAACTGCCACTCCGGCCGCAGGAAGCTGATCCACGATATTACCCTTCTGTACCGTATCACTGGGTACTTCCACCTTCTCTACTTCCAGTCCCTCTTTATTAAGAGTGGCCACTGCTTCCGCAAAAGACATTCCTATCACATCCGGAGTTGCCACCTGATTCTCCGACAGCTCGGCATCCGGAGAAGGCGTAGCCTCAGTTATCTCTGCCGAAGCCACATCAGGTTCACTGCTCCTGTTAAAATCAAATAATCCTATCTTGCGTCCGACGATCACGATGATGATGATACCTATGACTACGGCTGCAATGACCGCTGCAACGGTAGTGATCTTATCTCCCGTCTGACTGATCCTGGTATTTCTTCCTCCCTGTGAGGACTTGGACTGTTTTCTGTCATCGATATAATCGGGACGTCTGCCGTTCCTTGTTCCGGACGACGAATTCCTGCTCTGTCCCGATCTGGACGTCTGATTCTTGCCCTTACCTGAAGAAGCCTGTTTCTTGCCGGGAGCCGGCCTTACATTCTCCTTGTTGACCCGTACGGAATACTCATCTTCGTACTCATCTCTGACCCTGACTCTGTCTCTTACTTCGCTGAGTTCCTCTTCGGAGATAGCCCTTGTCGCTGCTTCCTCATCGGGATCATCCAACTTCACAAAATCTATATCCGGAGTCATCAGCGATCTCTTAAGATCGTCTATGAGCTCCTGCATATTCTGATATCTTCTGTCAGGACTCTTCTGAGTACACTTCAGAACGATCTGCTCTACACTTATCGGGATGTCTCCCACATAAGTTCTGGGCGACGGCATAGGCTCCTGTATGTGCTTGATCGCAATGGCTACAGTCGTCTCTCCGTTAAAAGGAACTCTTCCCGTCAACATCTCAAAAAGAGTTATGCCCAAAGAGTAGATATCACTCTTTTCATCAGAATAGCCGCCTCTGGCTTGTTCAGGGCTTGTATAGTGCACGCTGCCCATAACATTTGACGTGATGGTATTGCTGCTCACCGCCTTAGCTATACCGAAATCCGTTACCTTGACCTTACCGTCCTTACTGATCATTATATTCTGCGGCTTGATATCCCTGTGAATTATGTGATTATTATGAGCCGCTTCGATACCCATGGATACCTGTATCGCTATACTGGTCGCCTCTTTGACGGACAGTCTGGACTTCTTCTCTATATATTTCTTAAGTGTGATGCCCTCTACGAGCTCCATCACTATATACTGTGTCCCGCCTTCTTCTCCCACATCGTAAACATTAACGATATTAGGATGCATCATGCCTGCAGCCGCCTGTGCCTCGGCACGGAATTTGGACACAAAATTGGCGTTCTCGGAGAACTCCTGCTTGAGTACCTTAACAGCCACAGGCCTGTTAAGCTTGTGGTCCTTAGCCTTATATACGTCCGACATACCGCCGGTACCGATTTTCTCGAGGATCTCATAGCGATCCCCCAGCATCATTCCGATCTTGATCATATTATCTCCGGCTCAATGAGCACTACTGCTATATTGTCTTTGCCACCGTTATTGTTCGCAGCATTGACCAAACTCTCCGCCTTCTCCACCAGATCTCTCTGCCCATGGAGTATCATGCGGATCTCCTCATCTTCTATCATATTGGTAAGCCCATCCGTACACATAAGAACAACATCGCCCGGCTTTAGTTCGACACTGAAGAAATCGATATCTATCTCATCTTCAGCTCCAATAGCTCTGGTGATGATATTCTTCTCCGGATGGTTCTTGGCCTGCTCTCGCTTAAGGCCTCCCATTCTGACCATCTCTTCTACCAAAGAATGGTCTCTGGTTATCTGTCTTATCTCCCTGCCCCCTACAATGTACAGTCTGCTGTCGCCGACATTGGCTACACACAGTCTGTCCCCATCAAGGGTCGCAGCGACTAATGTCGTACCCATTCCGTTCATCGCCTCATCGCTCTCTGCAGTCTGGCGTACAACATCATTGGCACGACGAATAGCCTTCTCCAATACAGATACCGTCTCTGTATCGCGAGAAGACTCTACTGTCTCAACTATAGTCTCTATTGCACACTTGGAGGCGTAATCGCCCGCCTTGTGGCCTCCCATTCCATCTGCTACAAGGAACAGATTGGGTAACGGTCCTACCGGCATCTCGGAAGTGTATACATAGTCTTGATTCATCTTCCTTTTTTTGCCGATGTCCGTTATCGAAAAGGTCTTAATCATAGTCAAACACTTGTTATGCGCTTATGGCGCAATTGGCCGCAGGATGCATCTATATCCTGCCCGATTTCTCTTCTAATAGTAACATTATTTGCGTTTTTTTCAAGTTTATTTTTAAAAGCGGCTATGCTTTCCCTGTTCCCTCGTTTGAATTCACGTTCCTTAACATTATTGACCGGGATCAGATTGATATGAGCTCCGATCCTGTGCGCTATACGGCTTAATCCGTCCGCATCCTTCATGGAATCATTGACTCCGCCTATCAGACTGTATTCAAGGCTTATACGCCTGCCCGTGGTATCCGCGTAGTACTTACAGGCCTTGATAAGCTCCTCTATCGTGTATTCATTGGCTATCGGCATGATCGTGCGCCTCAGTTCATCTGTCGGTGCATGCAGCGAAAGAGCCAGTGTAAGCTGCAGGTGTTCGTCAGCGAGCCTGTATATGCCGGGAACTATGCCACAGGTAGATACCGTTATGTTTCTCCCCGAGATATCAAGCCCCTTATCACTTGTTATCAGTCTGTAGAACTTTATCAGATTATCGTAGTTATCCAGGGGCTCGCCTATCCCCATGACTACTATATTTGATACCCTCTCTCCGGTATCTCTGGATACTGCATATATCTGTTCAACCATCTCCGAAGGCTCCAGATCACGGGTCAATCCTTCAAGTGTCGATGCACAGAATCTGCACCCCATTCTGCATCCGACCTGGGAAGATATGCATACGCTGTTTCCATGCTTGTAACGCATAAAGACCGTTTCAACATAATTACCGTCCGGAAGTCTGAACAGATATTTACGGGTTCCGTCCTTAGCCGATTCCTGCATCCTGTCAACCGTAAGAACAGTCAGCGGATAGGCCGCCCTTAGTTTATCCCTTAAAGTCCCGGGGATATCGCTCATTTGATCATAATCGGTGGCCATCCTCTCATGAAGCCATGCGAATATCTGTTTCGCACGGTAGGATGGTTCATTCATTTCCCGCATCAGTTGTATGAGTTCTTCCGACTCCATCGATCTGATATCCATCTATGTAAAGCGCTCCAAAACCGCTATAAAGAAACCGTCGTTATATCTGCTCAGGAATAACTGGGCCTTACGTATGAGTCTGTATCCGCCCCTTTTCAGTATATATTCAACTCCGAGGTCATTTTCTGCCCGCCTCATGGTACATGTACTGAAAATGATCCGTCCTCCGACGCGTACATATCTTACGGCATTATCAAGTATCTTATGCTGAAGTGTGACGATATCCGACATCACGGCTTCCGTCATATTGTATTTGATATCCGCTTTTCTTCCCATGACTCCCAGACCGGAACACGGGACATCCGCAAGAACGAGATCGAACCTGTCCGCAAACCTTTCATTAAAGACCGTTGCATCCCACACGTCCGCACTTATCAGATCATCCAGATGCATACGCCTTATATTCTCTTTGGTGATATCCTGTTTGGCATCACTGATGTCCAGGCTTAAAATACTGCCGTTTATCCCGTATCTTTTAAGCTTGGATGCAGCATGCATGCTCTTACCTCCGGGAGCCGAGCAGACATCCAGTATCTCTGCACCTTCTGTCTTTCCAAGCTCTTCAAAACCGGCGAGTTCGCACACCAGCTGACTGCTGATATCCTGAACCGTTATGAGACCTTCGGCAAATTCTTTATGGCGCATCACCCTGTCCGTCTTGACAGTACCTGCTGCATAGAACATGTTTCTTATTACATCCGGCAGATCCGGATCAGAGATAAAGCCTGTTATATATTCTTCCGGACCCGTTGCATCACTACTGTATTTTGCATCATCAGCCGAAGTTGCATCATCGGAGACTATTTTTGTCCGAATCTCCTTTACCCTTTCTTCGGGCAGGCTTTCATCTATGCGTAAATAGGTCATTCTGTCGGGAAGAAGCGATGCCTCCAAACAGCTTATCGCTCTATCCCTGCCATAATCATCTATAAGGCTCCTTACGATATGTTCCGGGCAGGAATACTCCACACTTAATGCCGGGATTTCATCCTTATCGGGATCGGGCCATTTGATATCATCACGTCCTCTTATGATCGCCCTGAGTACTCCGTTCACAAAACCGGATAATCCCCCGAGTCCGCGCTTTTTGACAAGTTTAACCGCTTCATCGCACACGGCTCTGTCGGGTACTCTGTCCATATACATGATCTGGTAAACGCTCATCCTTATGACCTGTCTTATCACAGGTTTCATTCGGGATACAGGAGTCCCTGAGAATTCATTGATGATATAGTCAAGCTTGATCGAATATTCGACCGTCCCTTCTGTCAGTCTCTTAAGGAAGCTCTTATCGGAGGATGACAGGTAGTCATACTTGTTAAGCACAGCACCGAGAAGTTTATGGCTCTTATCCTCACCCTTTTCGTATGATAACAGTATATCCAGAGCGACCGCCCTTATATTTATCCCGTTTTCCTTACGGCTTACGTTATTATCTCTCGCCAAGTATCTCTCCTGCTTTGATCTGCTGTCCCCTTAAGAAAGAAGCGATATCCATCCGCTTCTTTCCTTCCAACTGCAGTATTGTTATGACCAATACTCCCTTACCGGTCATAACGTATAATCCCGTATCGTCAGCCTTAAGAACCGTCCCCGGGATCTTATCTTCCGTTCCGTCCGATTCTTCCGTACGGCTCTGCCATATCTTTAATATCTTGCCCTTATACAGAGTATATGCGCTGGGCCATGAATTAAGTCCTCTCACATATCTCTCTATGACCACATTCTCTTTATTCCAGTCTATAAGACCCATTTCCTTATTCAGCATTCCGACATGTGTGGCCTTTTCTTCATCCTGCCTGACCGGTATGATCTCACCCTTCTCTATCATGGCAAGCGCCTCCGTGATCGCACTGCTGCCAAGAACCGAGAGTTTATCAAAAAGGCTTTCGCCTGTCTCATCAGGAGCAATATCTGTCTCTCTCTGCAGCAATATATCTCCTGTGTCCACACCCTTATCCATCTGCATTATGGTCACTCCGGTCTTTGATTCGCCGTTTAAGATACACCACTGTATCGGAGCCGCCCCCCTGTATTTGGGTAGAAGCGATGCATGAATGTTTATGCAGCCATACCTCGGGATATTAAGGATCTCCTCGGACAATATCTGTCCGAACGCAGCGACAACAAAGACGTCCGCATTCATGCTCCTTAACTTATCGACCGCTTCCGCCTCCCTTATCTTTACCGGTTGAAATACGGGGATATCGTACTCCAGGGCACACTCCTTGACGGGACTGTAAGACACTTCATGTCCACGCCCCCTTACTCTGTCAGGCTGCGTTACTACAAGACACACCTCATGTCCTGCCTCTATTACAGACTTAAGGGCTCCGACTGCAAAATCCGGAGTCCCCATATATACTATTTTCATAGGCTTATCATTCTTCTTCCTGTTCTCTCAGTTCACTGTTATCCACCAGTTCTCCGATGACCTTTTCTGTATACATATGGCCGTCCAAATGCTCGATCTCATGACAGATAGCGCGCGCCATAAGCTCAGTTCCTTCGATCTCTTTAAGATTCAACTGCTCATCATAATACACAGCCTTAACACGATTAGGTCGCGTCACCTTACCGCT
The DNA here is from genome assembly GCA_946535225.1 of uncultured Lachnospiraceae bacterium. Classification (GTDB taxonomy): domain Bacteria; phylum Bacillota; class Clostridia; order Lachnospirales; family Lachnospiraceae; genus Colinaster. The sequence goes on along the minus strand of CAMNDJ010000021.1, from coordinate 14,436 downwards.
GACTCCCGGGACCGACAGACACCCTTCGTACCCTGTCTGCTCCCCGTCTGCTTCTATTATCCTCGGGTTGATCATAACTACAGGATCCTCGCCCGTAGTATCTATCACTACGATCCTCTTAAGTATGCCGACCTGAGGTGCCGCAAGCCCGACACCGTTTGCCTCATACATCGTATCTAACATGTCTCCTATCAGCTCCAGTGTTCTCGGAGTGACTTCCTTTACTTCCTTGCAAATCTTGTTAAGGACCGGATCGCCCTGGATCCTGATCTGTCTGAGTGCCATATTGTTATTCTCCAATCATTGATTATATATCATCAGAACGGGTTCATCGGATTAAGATCGAATGTCACCTTGATCCTTGCCGCTTCTGACACTGTATCCTTACTGATCCGCTCTTCCATGATATCCGCAAGCTTCTCCAGAAAAGCCGGGTCGCTGCGCTTGATATAGAAGACGAATCTGTAACGGTCATTGATCCTGCCTATTCCGGCCTTACCGGGGCCGATCACTTCGGCTCCTTCCATCTGACATATCGTAGTCAGTTTCATGGCATACATGAATGTCTCATCATTATCGCTTCCGCTGACGAGCACTGCAAGTATCTCCTGTACCGGAGGATATCCCGATATCTCCCTGTAGGCGATCTCTTCATCATAAAACGCCTCATAATCCTGCTCTGCTGCTCTTACTATACTGTAATGATCAGGCTTGTATGTCTGAATGATAACATTACCGTCCCTGCTGCCTCTCCCCGCTCTTCCGGCAGCCTGCGTCAGAAGATCAAAAGTCCTCTCTGCCGAGCGGAAATCTCCTCCTGCCAATCCTATGTCGGCAGCCAAAATACCTACAAGATCCACATCGGCAAAATCATGGCCTTTAACGATCATCTGTGTCCCTATGAGCACATCGGCCTCATGCTTCGCAAACGACTTCACGATCTTGTCAAAGCTGCCCTTTCTGACAGTTGTGTCACCATCCATTCGAAGCGTTCTTATTCCGGGAACGAGTTTGCGGACCTCTTCTTCTATCTGCTCGGTACCTGCCTTGAAGGACATTATGTATTTCGAACCGCAGGTCGGACATGTACGGGGCTTGTCACATTCATAGCCGCAATAGTGACATACCAGTTTGCCTCTGTCGCGATGCTCCTTAAGCGACACATCGCAATGAGGACATTTAAGGATCTCTCCGCAGGCTCTGCATGAAATGAATCCTGCATATCCTCTTCTGTTGATAAAAAGCATCGTCTGCCTTCCTTCGGCATAGGTGCTTCTTATCAGTTCCTTCAGTCTGCCCGAGAAAATGGATCTGTTTCCCGACTTAAGTTCTTCTCTCATATCGACTATCTCGGTATGAGCAAGTCCGGTACCCGCTGCTCTGTCGGTCAGCTTATAGAGCTTGTAATCTCCCTTGAGTGCATGATAATACGAATCGACACTCGGCGTAGCACTGCCTAAGACCACGGACGCTTTATGCATATCCGCAAGTTTAAGCGCGACATCTCTGGCATGAAATCTGGGAGTGTTCTCGCTTTTGTAAGCGCTCTCATGTTCCTCATCCATGACGATGATCCCGAGTCTTTCAAACGGCATAAAGAGTGCCGATCTCGGCCCGATTATGACATCTATGTCACCTCTTCTTGCACTCTCATAATATTCATATCTCCGGCCCATGGCCAGAGTGGAATTCATGATCGCTACCCTGTTTCCGAAATACTCCCTGAACCTGCAGACTGTCTGGTAGGTCAGCCCTATCTCAGGTATCAGCATGATGGCTTGTTTACCGGAATCTACAACATGCTTGATAAGCTCCATGTAGACCAAGGTCTTACCACTGCCGGTAATCCCGTGAATAAGGCATGTGTTCCTTATACCCCTGTCATATTCGGATATGAAATCCTTTACTATCTCCGCCTGTTCCCCGTTAAGAACGAGTCGCTCCCCGACAGCTCGCCCGATAGGAGCAGAACCTTCCGGATCTTCTATGGATTCAGTCGCAGTCGTTTTTTTCCTGTATGTCTTCTTGACCGGAAGCACGGTCTTGAGCGCATCTATCATCGTCGAGCCGTATCGCTGCCTTATGTAGTATGCAAGCTCTATCATGTATGAATCCGTTGCATCCTGTGACAGGACGACAGAATCGATCTCTTTGAGTCTGGATATCGGTACGGACGGATTCCCGACTATCTCCGTGATTATCCCCATTTTGAGATGATCCCCTTTCCCGAAAGGGATCATGACGCGGGTGCCCGGAGAGCACCGGTCCGTGAAGCTATCGGGGATTATATAAGTAAACGGTCTGTCCACCGCCTCATGAGAAATGTCTACGATCACGTTGGCATAAACCATCAAAGAGACTCCTTAACGATCTCATCTATGAGTACACGTTCATCCATAGGGTACTTAACGCCTTTTATCTCCTGATAATCCTCATGGCCTTTGCCTGCCAGGACTATGATGTCTCCGGGCTCGGCATGAGTGATGGCATACCTGATGGCTTCTTTACGATCTGCAATGGTTATATAGTTCCCGGTCGTCTTCTCTATACCTGTAACTATATCGGCGATGATATCAAGCGGTTCCTCGAATCTCGGATTGTCCGATGTGATGATCGTAAGGTCGGCAAGTGTTCCGCTGACTTCTCCCATCTCGAATCTTCTGTTACGATCCCTGTTGCCTCCGCAACCGAACAGCGATACCAGTCTGTGCGGGTTGTATTCCTTAAGTGTACCCAGAAGACTCTTAAGAGCCATTGCATTATGAGCATAATCTATCATAAGTGTATAATCATCCGATATATGGATGAGTTCTATACGGCCCTTGACCGTCACCTTCTTAAGGGCGCGTCTCACCTCTGCTTCCGTCACGCCGAACTGATCGCATATCGCAACTGCAGTAAGCGCATTATATACACTGAAACGTCCCGGAGTGGACACATCCACATCCATCTCCACCTTGCCGCTTACATGAAAATCAACACCTATGTGCCCCTCTCCTCTCGTAAGTCGCATATCGGTGGCCCTGTAATCATTTCCTTCATTAAGTCCGTAGGTGAACAGTTCACATGTATGGTCCTTAGTCACATCACTTACATGCGCGTCATCTCCGTTTACTATGCCCACCCTGCACTGTTTGAAAAGAAGGCTCTTGCAGTGCATATAATCATCAAAATCCCTGTGTTCGTTCGGACCGATATGATCAGGTTCGATATTTGTAAATATTCCGTAATCAAATATAAATCCCTGTGTGCGATGGAGCATCAGGCCCTGACTCGAGACCTCCATGACAACGGTGTCTATGCCTGCATCCACCATCCTCTTCATATAGGCCTGTAATTCGTATGAGTCCGGGGTGGTATTCTTGGCAGGTATATGCTCATCACCGATGATGACTTCTATCGTCCCGATGAGACCCACCTTGTGGCCGGCCTGCTCCAATATGCCCTTGGTCATATAAGTAACAGTCGTCTTGCCCTTGGTACCGGTGATACCGATAGTAGTGAGTTTATCCGCCGGATGGCCGTTGTCGGATGCAGCGATATGAGCCATCGCCAGGCGGGTATTATCTGTCCTTATCACGGTCATGTCGCTGTCATCAGGTATATCAACATCCTTTGACACCACAACACATGCCGCGCCTGCTCCTGCTGCCTCTGCCACAGCCGAATGCCCGTCAAAATTCGCTCCTTCTATGCATACGAACAGGCAGTCCTTTGTAAGCTTTCTCGAATCATATACGACTTCACTTATCTGCCTGTCCAAACTTCCGCGCACCGGACTGTATTCAAAACCTTCCAGGTATTCTCTTAACATCATATGTCATCACCTCATTACGACGGTCAATAAGTCCCAAAGAATGCTTATGTCCGCCTCGCACTAGAATACCATATTTGAGCGTTCATGTCTATCAATCCTGCGTATACGCAAGCCGTGGTCTGCGTATTTGCAAACCGGGTCTTAAGCCCTCCGAAAATGACAAAAGCCCTGCGGTCACCCGCAAGGCTTCTGTTCTTATGAGGGGGGAGATAGTGAGTAATCAACTATCTATGTACCAATACTACTATGCAATTGTGTTCAAATTGTGTCCAATTGCTAAATTAATGATAAACTGCATACAAATACGGTATCATTCCCGTCTATTCGCCCTTATCCTGCCGTGTAAACCGGCATTCATTCACTATGAACTGCAGATTCCTGCGTCCGTTATATTCATTGATATCCGGATAATATATTATATCTATAAGAGAATCTGTGAGTCCGTCATCACCGTAAAGCTCTTCTGCCTCAGTTTTTAGTTTTTTATATCCGTTAAACATCACAAGTTCATATCGTTTACCGGATTCATCCGCCACGTTTAACCTGCACATATCACCGGTCTTGCCCATGGTGCGCACGGATAGTATCCTGAGCCCTCCTGTCGCAAATACAGGCTTGGGATTGCCCGTTCCGAAAGGTTCAAGTAAATGCAGAGAAGCAGTCAGTTCCTCCGTCACATAATATAACGGCATCGGAACGTCTATCATGATCTTTTTTGTCATGTCATCATCACTCAGCGAACAGCTATTTAAAAGCCTCTCCTTAAATATCTTTAAGTTCTCAGACGGTAATGACAGACCTGCTGCCATCGCATGGCCTCCGAACTTGGAATACAGTTCACGGCACTTGTTCAGTTCTTCATACATATTATAGGCTTCAATGGATCTTCCCGATCCTTTGATACCATCCTCCGAATCAGTGAAAACTATCACCGGCCTGTAGAACCTCTCCTTGATCCTTCCGGCAACTATCCCCGCTAACGATTCATGAAGGTCCGGCAGATACACTATCATGACCCTGTCTTTATCTATACCGTTATCTCTGATATAATCAAGCGCATTCTTCTCTCCGGTCTCGGTATAACCTTTTCTCAGATCGTTCAGATTCTTAAGCTCTGTCGCCTTTATCACTGCCTCTTTAATATCCTCTGACAAAAGCAGTTCAACAGACATATCCGCACTGTCAAGTCTTCCTGTGGCATTTATGCAGGGTCCTGTTATAAAACCCAGTTCATGCGCATTAACCGGCTTATCCTCTATCCCGCAGACCTTGCGCAGAGCCCTGATCCCGATATTGGCGCTGTCATTCATATGCTTGATCGCATTTGATACGACCGTCCTGTTCTCGCCCACAAGTTCCATGACATCACATACGGTGCCGAGTCCGGCAAGTTCTTCAAGTTCGCGCATGAGTCCATGGCTTATGAGTTCTTCACCATCAGGACAGGCTTTTCTCATCACACTTATGAACTTATAGGCTACCATCGCGCCGCATATTCCGGGTCCCGGATATCCGCAATCCGGTATCTTGGGATCCATAAGCGCATCTGCGGGCGGGTATACATATATGCGTTTCCCTTCCTTCTCCGTATATGGTACTTCATGATGATCCGTAACAACGACAGTCATCCCGTATCCTTTGGCCTTCTCAATGGCAGATGATGCCGCGATCCCGTTATCACAGGTTATCACGGTATCCACCCCGTTTTCATATGCATTCTCGATCATTGACTCATTGATACCGTATCCGTCGGTTATACGATTCGGTATGGCATAAGAGACCTGTCCTCCAAGAGCCTTGATACCCTTATACAGTATGACAGTGGATGTCACACCGTCCACATCATAATCTCCGATCACCCTTATACTCATGCCATCGGCTATCTTCTTACGAATAATGTCAACCGCCTTGTCCATGTCGGGAAGAAGATACGGATCAGTCAGCGCACAGTCATATTTATTTAAAAATGCGCGCATCTCGTCTATCGTGGTCATCCCACGATTACGCATGATCCGCACGATCACCGGATCGACGCCCAATTCGCTTCCGATCCCGGCAAAATCAGCCTTCTTGGCTGCAACCATCCATTTACTCATTTTTATTTACACATTTCTACATACACAAAAGCCGGCGCAATACTGCGCCGGCTCATTTACACATCTTATGCTTTCTTGGATTTCATCTTGGTCTTAAACACAAACCACATAGCGCCGGTCAGGCATACTGATGAATATGTACCGCAGACTATACCGACCATAAGAGGAAGCGCAAACTCACGTATCGATGTGACACCTAAAACATAGAGTGCCGCTATCATGATAAATGTAGTCAGCGAAGTGAAAATGCTTCGCGAAAGTGTCTGATTGATACTCCGGTTGACCATTTCCTCAAGAGTATCTTTATTTCTGATGAACTTAAGATTCTCACGCACTCTGTCAAAGATAACGATCGTCGCATTGATCGAATAACCTACTATCGTAAGCATACAGGCAATGAACGTATTGCCGACGGTTATTCTTGCTATCGCATAGAAAGCAAGTACTACGAGTACGTCATGAACAAGTGCAAGTACCGAACTTGCGGCAAATCTTATATCCTTGAATCTGAACCAGATATATACGAGCATACATATCGTAGCTACTATGACTGCGATTATCGCATCTCTCTTCATTTCAGATGATATCGTTGATGATATCGTCTCAGCAGTGATCTTCTCCTTATCTACTCCGAATTTGTCGGCCAGAGTCTGATTCATTGCTTCTCTCTGTGATACATCAAGTGTCTTGGTCTTGATAACCACCTCGGTCGTACCCTGTACCTTCTGGCACTGGATCTGTCCTCCGCCGATAACGGAAGCGATAACGGGAACGACTTCTGAATCTATTCTGTCAAGGCTCATATCCTCGTTGAAGGTAACCGTGGTCGATGTACCGCCCTTGAATTCCATGGAATAATTGAGTATATCCTTGCCGCCTGCCTTGTTGATGCCCATGAAGAGGAAACCTGAAAGGATCGCTACGAGCGATATGGCAAAGAATATCTTCCTTCCTGAAAGGAACTTGATCGTCTTACGCTCCTTAGCTCTTCCGTAGAGTTTCTCACTCTTAAGTCCGATCGTATACAGAGACTTAAGTATAAGCTTTGTGATCACAAGTGCCGTGAACATTGATACAACGATACCAAGTCCGAGTGTCTGAGCAAATCCCTTAACAGAACCCGTACCCATGATGCCGAGCACCAATGCTGCTATAAGTGTTGTTATATTACCGTCTATGATCGCAGAAAGTGCTTTCTTAAATCCGGTATCGATCGCATCACCCACGGTAGCACCGCCTGCGATCTCTTCTCTGATACGGGCGAATATGATAACGTCAGCATCGACTGCCATACCGATCGAAAGGATGATACCTGCTATACCGGGAAGTGTAAGAGTGATGTTGAATCCCGACAAGAGCATGATCACCAATACAGTATACATTCCCAAAGCGATGACCGAAGCCACACCGGGGAGCAGGTAGATGACTATCATCAATACCGCTACTAACGCAAATCCGATGGCAGCCGCCTTAAGTGATGTGCTTATAGCGGTCTGTCCGAGCTGAGCACCTACAACATTTGAACGCAGTTCTTCGAGTTCGAGCTTAAGTCCACCGATCCTGATGGTGGAAGCAAGTCTCTCTGCTTCTTCATATGTAAAGTCTCCGGATATCTGAGCCTGACCGTTCATGATAGGCTCGTTAACTCTGGGTGCACTTACGATCTCGCCGTCATAGTAAATGGCGATCGTCTCACCGTTATTGAATGCATTTGTCGTAGCATCTGCAAACTTCTGAGTTCCCTCGGGAGTAAAATTGAGTGATACCACGAACTGCTGATTGCCCATTGAATCCTTGACAGCCCCTGCCTGTGCATCGGCAACTTCGGTACCTGTTAACACGATATCTCCGCCTGCTTCAAGTTCATCGATGGACTTGCTGAGCATATAAATGGCGGGCATTCCTTCTCCGAGGCTTACCGGGCCGTAGTTTAAGTTACCGGCACTGTCAGTCTGTCTTATAAAGTAAAGTGAACCGGGTTTACCGAGATCCTCTAAGATCGAATTAGCGTCGCTCACACCGGGTATCTCTATGTTGATCCTGTCTGAGCCTTCCGAATATACGATGGCTTCTGTACTGTAGCCCTCGACACGCTTCTGGAGCTTATATACGGTATCTGCCATATCTTCTTTGTCAGGGTTCTCATCGCCGACAGCCTGATATGTAATGCTGACACCTCCGGCCAAGTCAAGGCCCTGTTTGATACTTGCCGCAGAACCCGTCCCCTCGGGATCAAGTCCATATATAGAGGCATATATACCTCCGGCAAGCAATGCAAGCATCACTATCAGCCATATAAAAGCCGAACTCTTTTTCATTTTGATTCCTCTCCTATCTATATATCTTTCTGTTCATTTACGATATGTCAAAACGGCTCTTTTTTATGACTCGTCCAAAGCCGCTTTCATCATAATAGCACATTCTACTCTTTTTTTCATCAATTCACAACCAAGATCGTATGCATCATTTATATTGCCGTGGAAATTGTATGAATTCGCCGCACATCCGCCGCTGCAGTAGAATCTGGCAAAGCATTTCTTACACTTCTCCTTGGAATAGACATTACAGCACTTAAACTCATCCCGGATATCTGTACGCGTAACACCGTCATATACATTACCCATCTTGAATTCTTCATTTCCGACAAACTGATGGCAGGGATAGAGATCTCCCCACGGAGTAACCGCAAGATACTCAGTACCTGATCCGCATCCGGATAATCTCTTAGCTACACACGGTCCGCCCTCAAGATCTATCATGAAATGGAAGAAATTCACCGGATCGCCTTTCTTTTTCCTCTCGATCAGGTCAGCTGCGAGTTTATCATATTCCTCGAACAGTTTCGGCAGATCTTCCTCTGTGAGCGCATAATCATCCGTAGGCTTGGCTACGACGGGCTCCACTGATATCTGCTTGAATCCTAAGTCAGCAAGGTGTTTTACATCCTCCGAAAAATCAAGATTATTGTGAGTGTATGTCCCTCTCACATAATAATTCATCTGATCCCTGCTCTCGGCGACCTTTTTAAACTTAGGTACTATCAGGTCATAAGTACCCTGACCGCCGCGCATCGGACGCATAAGATCATTGATCTCCTTGCGTCCGTCTATGCTTAGAACGATATTGCTCATCTCCTTATTAGCATATTCGATCATTTCGTCATTGAGCAGTATACCGTTGGTCGTAAGAGTGAACCTGAACTTCTTGTTATTACTTTTTTCGAGACTTCTGCCGTACTCTACGATCCCTTTTACGACATCGAAGTTAAGAGTCGGCTCGCCTCCGAAGAAATCAACTTCCAGATTGACTCTGTTGCCCGAGTTCTTCACAAGAAAATCAAGTGCTGCCTTGCCCACATCAAGACTCATCAAAGCTCTGTCTCCATGATACTCACCCTCTGATGCAAAACAATACCTGCACGAGAGATTGCAGTCGTGAGCTATATGAAGGCACAGCGCCTTGACGACCGTTTCCCTGGATGCCATGTCACCGACATAATCCTCATATACATCCGGGGCATACAGCCTTCCCTGTGAGTGAAGTTCCATCAGTTCCTCTACTACTTCACGTATATCCGTACTGCTGTACGGAAGTTTCTCACAGGCCATGCATGCGGCCTCTATGGCTGTTTCGCCTGTGAGCCCCGCAGCAAGAATGGGTTCAAGCACGGGAACTATGTCATAAACACAGTCATCCACCACATGGACAGATCCGCTGTTGACGTCCAACACTATATTGTATCCGTTATTCTTATATTGATGGATCATAAATACACACCTAAACGTAACAAACTCGAAGTCATGGATTCACCGTGGCTTCGAGTTATAGAATACACTATCTGATTATTCGACTTACTTAACCTTCTCGCAGGTCTGGTTACCTACGGTACATGAAGTCTTGCATGCAGACTGACAAGATGTCTGGCACTCGCCGCATCCACCCTTCTTCATAGACTCCTTAAGATCTCTTGTTGTAAGTGTCTTAATATGCTTCATTAGGAAATCCTCCTTAAACGTTTTCGTGATTGTCCCCCGTAGTATAACACAGTGATTCAGGAATCGTCAACCTCACCTTGGTGATACGGTTATTCTCAACCTCATTGACCTTGAGTCTTATATCGCCCTCAAGCACGACTTCATCACCCTCGATGGGCATGCGGTCGATCTGCTCCAGTATAAGGCCCGCGATCGTATCGTACTCCTCGCTGTCAAGCTTAAGATCCAGGGCATCGTTGACATCATCGATCTTGCGGCTGCCCTCGATCATATAGACATTCTTCTCGACCTTCTTGATGGATTCCTTCTCCTCCTCGTCGTACTCATCCCTGATCTCGCCGACGATCTCCTCCAACAGGTCCTCAAGAGTCACCATACCCACGCACAGACCGTATTCGCTTAAGACAAATGCCATGCTCAGACCGCTCTGGCGCAGCTCCATGAGCAGGTCGGATGTCTTCTTATACTCATAGGTATAATACCCGCTTCGCATGATGTTCTCGATCTTGAAGCCCTTCTTGTCCTCCATCAGGATGAAATCCTTGATGTTGACCAGGCCGATGATGTTGTCCTTCTCTCCCTGATAGACGGGGAGTCTGGTGTACATGCAGTTCTTGAAGGTCTCCATGACCTCGTCGTAGCTCATCTTCTCCTCGACGCACACCATGTCGATATTGGGGATCATGATTTCCTTGGCCAGCGAATCCGAAAAATCAAAGACATTGTTGATGATCGTCTTCTCATCACTCTCAATGACGCCGTCCTCATGGCTCACATCCACAAAGGTGCGCAGCTCCGCTTCTGTCATCACAGCCTTCTCGTGCGGGTTGATCCTTAAGATCCACATGATGGCCTTGGCGATATGGTCCACGATCCATATGACCGGAGTCAGCACCCACATGAGAGTCGCTATTATCGGCGCATAGAAAAGTGAGAGCGACTCAGCCTTGATCTTGGCCGCATTCTTCGGCACGATCTCACCAAACAGCAGGATAAGCAGCGTCAGCAGTCCTGTCGCATATCCTATGGCATAGTCACCGAACAGTCTGATGGTCAGTGTCGTCGCCAGGGCCGATGCAGAGATGTTGACGATGTTATTACCTATAAGAATTGTCGACAGCATCTTGCCGTAATGGCTTACGACCTTCTCAAGCGTCCTCGCATTTCTCCTCTTCTCCTCGACCATCGATCTGATCTTGATGGCAGACACCGCACTGAGAGCTGTCTCCGCCGATGAAAAGAACGCCGACAGGCCGATGAGCACTATGAGTATTATCAATTGTATTATCGCTGTTCTGTCCATGGGTATATAATACCATAAAAAGAGGCGACGGAAAAACCATCGCCTTTCTCATCTAAAACAGTGCCATCAGATCTTCGTATGTCTCACGCCTTCTGATCTGCTTAACGCTTCCGTCGCTGCAGATCATGACTTCCGCCGGGCGGGGTCTGGTGTTGTAGGTGGACGCCATCGCGTAGCCGTAGGCTCCGGCATCGAGAACACACACAAGATCGCCTTCTTTTGCCTCCGGAAGCATCCTGTCCTTGGCCAAAAGATCACCGCTTTCACATATCTGGCCCGTGACGCTTGCCTCTGACATATTCTCTCTCGGAACCGTCTTGCCGTCCCTTATTATCTCAATATCGTGGTATGAGTCGTACATGGCCGGCCTTATAAGCGTGTTCATGCCTATATCCGTACCGATATAAGTCTTGCCTGCATTCTCCTTGATCGCATTGACACGGCCCAGGATCACGCCGCCTTCAGCCACGCAGAATCTTCCGGGCTCTGACTTGAATAACGGAGCATATCCGTAATCGGATACGAAAGCATCCAGTATCGGGAGCAGCCTTGTCTTAAAGTCCTCCATGGGATAGTCGGCTTCATCCTCAAGCTTATGATACGGGATACCGTAGCCCCCGCCGAAGTCGATGAACTTAAGGCCCTTAAAGCCTCTGGCTATGCGAAGCAGATTCTCGACAGCATCCAGATACGGCTGCGGATCAAGGAACTGCGAGCCTATATGCTGGTTGATGCCGATAAGCTTAAGGTCGTATTTATCCAATATAGGCTGAATCTTGGGAATATCAGCCTCAGCTATGCCGAACTTGGTCTTCTTGCCGCCTGTTACAACCTTCTCACTATGTCCGGCACCCACACCGGGATTGATACGTGCCGCACATTCATGTCCTTTTCCGAGTTTTGCGACAAGCTTACCGTAACGCTCGATCTGAGCAAGTGAATCTAAACTGACAATAATGTCATTTTTGATCGCATACTCAAGTTCCTCATCCGGAACATTATTCGGCACAAAGAAAATACGGTCCGAAGGGAATCCGGCTTTCTTAAGCATCATCAGTTCCCCCATGCTCATAGCATCACAGTTGATGCCCTCATCAAGTGCCAGCTTAAGTATGGTCAGATTAGTGTTGGCCTTGACCGAATAGTTGGCTGTATAGTCATATTTGGTTATGACCTTATTAACGGTCTCCATGCGGTTCCTGATGGTGTCTTCACTGTAGACATATAACGGTGTTCCGTATTTTTCTGCTATCTGTTCAGGATCGTTCCCTCTAAAGAAATCGATCGATTCAATATACGAATTCATAAATACTTTTCTCCATCGTACTGTTGTGTTGTCATATGTATTGCACGATCATTTATGACACGCATGTCATATATTACAGGAGATGTGCTCTTATCTCTTCGCCGCTTAACGGGCTTAAGTAAGCAGGTGCGATATCGAATACCGTCTTACATCCGTTCACGCCTTCATTATGAAGTCTGTTTACCGCTCTTGCATATGCGAGCAGTACGCTTGACGTGAATGCCGGATTGGAATCAAGCTTAAGGCTGTATTCTATTATATTGTTATACTCATTATCCCAGCCTGTCTTACCGCTTCTGAAGACAAATCCGCCGTGAGGTATTCCCGAATGATCACGTTTAAGTTCTTCCTCTGATATGAAATGAACTGTCGTATCATAATCTGCAAAATAATTGGGCATGGTCTTGATCTCGTTCTCGATCTTTGCCTTATCCGCACCGTCCTCTGCTACCACAAAGCACTCTCTTGTGTGCTTCTGCCTGGTGGTAAGTGTAGGATTCTTACCTGCTCTTACTGCCTCAAGCGCTTCAGGTACCGGGATCGTATACTGCTTACCGTCCTTAACGCCTTCGATCCTTCTGATCGCATCGGAGTGACCCTGTGATACGCCCTTGCCCCAGAATGTATAATCCTCGCCGTCCGGAAGTATCGCATTGGCGTAGAGTCTGTTAAGCGAGAACATTCCGGGATCCCATCCGCATGAGATCAGAGCTGTATGGCCGCTGTCCTTTGCTGCTTTATCAACTGCGGCAAAGTGCTCCGGGATCTTGGCATGAGTATCAAAACTGTCTATCACATTAAAAAACTTAGCATATTCCGGTGTCTGCTTAGGCAGGTCTGTTGCCGATCCGCCACAGAGCATCAGAACATCTATCTTGTCCTTATATGACTCGATGTCCGCTACATTTACAACAGGCACCCCTTCTGTAAGAAGCTTAACGCTTGAAGGGTCACGTCTGGTAAATACAGCGGCAAGCTCGGCATCGGGAGCGTGCTTGATCGCGCACTCAACACCTTTACCCAAATTACCGTATCCAAGTATTCCTATTTTCATCTCTCTACCTCCGATCGTACAGTGTTGTTCGTAGTGTTATCTTATCCGGTATACGATTTTTCATATATGCTCATATCTGCTTCATATGGATTGTATACATGTATTCAAGTAAGTATGATTATGAATCACCGCACATCACTTGTCAATAGGCTTACAGCAAGTATACATTGTATTCCGTGTATACATCGTTTTCCGACGATACTTCATATGATAATTGTACTTTTTACAGCTGTACCTTATCGTCTGTATACACTGCATACGACATATACACATTCCCCTGCGGTCTGAAACTTCTGTAAAGCGCTCTGCCGTATTTACCTGTTGTATCGGTAACCGTCTTCTCTTCGGTATCAATGATACAGTCCCTGAAATCATACGACAAACCCAATCCTGTAAGTTTTGAATATGCCTCCTTGATCGTCCAGAGTCTGCATATGGTCTTGATATCCGACAGATCATACTTATCGATCTCAGATCCGTTAAGGATCCGCTTGGCAAAAGACTCAGTTACATTCCTTGTCTCCTGTATGTCTATGCCTACCGGCCTGTCTCCGTATGCCATGGCAACAAACTTGCCTGAATGCGAGAGATTAAAGAAAACCTCCGGATGTCCGTCTATATATGGTTTACCGTGCTCATCCCTGCAGATAACGGGATCTTTTATCCCGCATTTATCGCATACATCCTTTATCAGCATTCCTGCCGATAATGCGCGCAGCTTGTTATCGCCGTCTTTAATGCGACATATCCTCTCATACCGCTCAGGCTCCGTCTTGCGGACAACCTCTGCAGCCTTTGCATATGTCTCTTCATTATTATATTTGTCGATCCTCTCAATTATGATCTTCATCGCTATGTTCCTCCA
>CAMNDJ010000020.1 GCA_946535225.1 uncultured Lachnospiraceae bacterium | reverse complement strand
TTTTTGTTTTTTTCGACTTACTTCCGTAGTCTTTGCTCCTTCAGAGTCCATCCGCAGGCATACTTTTACGGAAGTACGACTAGCTTGGGCCTTTACTTCCGTAAATGCGCAACTCCATCCACAAAAAAGCAAAAACCGGGTGCCGTACGACACCCGATTCAACACAACACCCGATTCTATAACGCCTTACTTATCGCCTCTTCTATCGAGCTTACACCTTCTATCTCTATGCCCTTAACATCCACTGATGCTGCATTGGACTTGGGGATGATCACCCTCTTAAATCCGAGTTTCTTGGCTTCCGCGACTCTTACCGAGGCATTGTTGACGGCCCTTACTTCTCCGCTCAATCCGATCTCTCCGAATATCACCGTATCATCCGCTACAGCCTTATTCCTAAAGCTTGATACGACTGCCATGACAACTGCCAGATCTATTGCAGGTTCTGATATCTTAAGTCCGCCTGCTATATTGACATATGCATCGAAGTCACCGATCTTCATATCCAATCGCTTCTCAAGCACCGCCATCAGAAGATTGAGTCTGTTCGTATCACTTCCGGCGCTCTGTCGCCTGGGGAATCCGAAGTTAGTCCTTGATACCAACGCCTGTATCTCTATGAGTATGGGCCTTGTACCTTCAATGGCACAGGATACCACCGCCCCGCTGGCTCCGACAGGTCGCCCCGAGAGCATGTATTCCGACGGGTTCGGGACTTCTTTAAGTCCCTCGTTTTTCATCTCAAAGACACCCATCTCGTTGGTGGAGCCGAACCTGTTCTTGACTCCCCTGAGCATCCTGTATGATGCATGTCTGTCGCCTTCGAAGTACAGCACGGTATCCACCATATGCTCAAGCACCCTCGGACCTGCGACAGTTCCTTCCTTGGTCACATGACCGACGATAAAAACAGATATACCCTGTTCCTTGGCCATGCGCATTAGAAGTGACGTTGCCTCACGAACCTGGGATACGCTTCCTGCGGCTGCATCGAGGGAATCACTGTACATGGTCTGTATTGAGTCGATCACGACCACCCTGGCCGAGCTCTTCTTAACCTGTTCGATGATGTTCTCAAGGTTAGTCTCGCAAAGCAGAAGAAGCTCATCATTCATCGGACCTATCCTGACAGCCCTTAACTTGATCTGCTTAAGGCTTTCCTCACCTGACACATACAATACCCTTGTCCCGACATCCGAGAGCTTCCTGCAAACCTGTAATAACAGAGTTGACTTGCCTATACCCGGATCACCGCCTACAAGCGTAAGAGAGCCCGGCACGATTCCGCCGCCGAGCACCCTGTCAAATTCACCTATACCGACATTAAGCCTGTCCTCATCCTCCATGGAAATATCCTTGATCGGAACAGGCTTGTTCACCTCACCAAGGCCTGATGCACGCCTGCTGCCTGCACCTGTTGGTGAGCGTCTGTCTACTTTCTCTTCAACCATCGTATTCCATGCCTTGCATGCAGGGCACTGACCCACCCATTTGGATGATTCGTAGCCGCATTCATTGCAAAAGAATACGCTTTTTATGTTGCTTTTAGCCATATGTATCCGCCTTTCCGGGGCGAACCGTCATTACTTGCGGTCAACGACTACCTTCACGGGGCCTGAGCCCAGCTCAACATTGAAGCTTATCTTGCCGCCCATGCCGGTCTTCATCTCTCCGACACTGACACCGCCTACTATGACCTCATAGTTCACTTCTTCTTCAAGTCCTACCGTGATCTGCGCATCCTCAGAGCCTTCAACCTCAAAAGTAACACCGGCATCCGACTCACTGAAGTGATATACACTGGTCCCGGGTACTGACTCATATACGAGCATTCCGTTCTTCTCGAGCTTGGTCATGGGCTTATAGGTCTTGACCTTCATGAGATCTCCGCCATGCTTGAAATCTTCGAGCTTGGCCTTCTCATTTAACTCATGATTGCCGAAGCTTAAGCTTCCGTCTGTTTCCGTGCGCAATAATTCACTTACTGCCATCTTAGTGATCCTCCATACTATTTTGATTTCTTTTTCTGAAAAACTGTATTTCCGTCTTTTATCGTCACCACGACACTGTCTCCGGGACCGATCCTCTTGCAGAGTATCTCTTCTGCGAGTTTGTCCTCGATCTGTGTCTGAATGGCTCTCTTAAGCGGTCTGGCTCCCATCTTTAAGTTAGAGAACTTATCCACTATGTATTTCTTGGCCGCAGGCGAGAGTGTAAGGGTTATATCCATCTGTTCCTTACATCTGTTGCTTAGGTTCTTAGCTAACAGAGTCACTATCGACTTCATGTCATCCTTAGTGAGCGCATGGAATACCATGATCTCGTCGATACGATTGAGGAATTCCGGTTTGAACATCCTCTTTACCTCTTCCATGACGCCGTTTTTCATACGTTCATAGTCACGGTTATCATCCTTGGAAGTCTCAAATCCCAGATTCTTGGGTTCTATTATGCGCATGGCTCCCGCATTGGATGTCATTATGATGACCGTGTTCTTGAAGCTCACCTTGCGTCCCTTGGCATCGGTTATATGTCCGTCATCCAGGACCTGGAGCAGTATGTTAAATACGTCAGGATGTGCCTTCTCTATCTCATCAAAGAGTACGACACTGTAAGGATTGCGCCTTACCTTCTCCGAAAGCTGTCCTCCGTCCTCAAATCCCACATATCCCGGAGGCGAACCTATCATCTTGGATACCGTATGGCTCTCCATATACTCCGACATATCCACTCTGATAAGAGCATTCTCAGAGCCGAACATCGCTTCTGCCAACGCCTTAGACAGTTCCGTCTTACCCACACCCGTAGGACCTAAGAAAAGGAACGAGCCTATGGGTCTTTTGGGATCCTGAAGCCCAACCCTTCCGCGACGCATCGCCTTGGAGAGAGCTTCCACAGCTTCATTCTGACCTATGACACGCTTATGAAGCGTACTCTCTAATCTTAAGAGTCTTGCGGACTCCTTCTCGGTAAGCTTAGAGACCGGCACCTTGGTCCACGAAGCGACAACAGCTGCGATCTCGTTCTCCGTCACCTTATACTGCTTACGGGATGCCATGTTCGCTTCTCTCTTACGCATCCGGTTAAGCTTCTCCATGAGCTTGTCTTCCTGTCTCTTAAGTTCTCCGGCCTGCGTAAAGGCCTCTATTCTTATGGACCGCTCTATCTGCTTATCAAGCTTTGCGATCTCTTCTTCCATTTCTTTGGTCTTGGACTGTCTTGAAGGCGTACCGAGACGTACCGCACTCGCTGCCTCATCTATCAGATCTATCGCCTTGTCCGGAAGATTTCTGTCATTTATGTATCTTGAAGAGAGACGTACTGCCGCCTCTATGGCATCTTCGGTTATCGTTACCTTATGATGCTCCTCGTATTTGTGAACTATTCCCCTGAGTATCCTTATGGATTCCTCTTCGGTAGGTTCCGCTACATCCACGGGCTGGAACCTTCTCTCTAAGGCCGCATCCTTCTCGACATACTTACGGTACTCGCCCATCGTCGTCGCACCGATCAGCTGTATCTCTCCTCTTGCAAGAGAAGGTTTGAGTATATTGGAAGCATCGATCGCACCCTCTGCTCCGCCTGCTCCTATGAGAGTATGTATCTCATCCAGGAAAAGGAGCACATTGCCGTCCTCGATGACTTCCTTCATCACCTTCTTGATGCGTTCCTCAAACTCACCTCTGTATTTGCTGCCGGCTACCATTCCGGACAGATCTAATGTGAGCAGTCTCTTATCCTTGACTGTATCAGGGACTTCTCCCGCGACTATCCTCTGAGCCAAGCCCTCAACTATCGCAGTCTTACCTACACCGGGTTCTCCTACGAGGCAGGGGTTGTTCTTGGTCCTGCGGCTGAGTATCTGTATCACACGTTTGATCTCATTATCTCTGCCAACAACGGGATCTAACTTATCGGCCTTGGCAAGAGCCGTCAGATCCCTGCTGTACTGTTCAAGCATCGAATGACCGCCCTTTTTGCCTGCTGCCTTATTCTTAAGTTCTTCAACGCCGAGCCTGCCGTCTTCGCCCATGGCTACGAGCACATCCACATAGAGCTTCTGTAAGTTGATACCCACGGTCGTAAGAAGCCTTGCTCCGACATTCTCACCTTCCATGATTATTCCAAGCAGTATATGCTCCGTTCCTATGGAATCGCTGTTATATTTGACAGCCATCTCCTCAGCTACCTTAAGTACAGCTATGGCTCTGGGCGAATAACCGTCCCTTTCTGCCACAGCCGCACCCGAATCCGGCGCGACAAAGTCCTGAATGAGATCCAGGATCTCATTCTCACCCGCACCGTTCTCCATGAGCACTCTGGCTGCGACTCCGGTATTCTCTTGTATAAGTCCAAGCAATATATGCTCCGTGCCGACATAGCTCTGATGCAGCCTCTTAGCCGCTCTTTGAGCCATGTGCAGGGCAGTCCTTGCCTTATCTGTATATTCCGGTCTCACTTATATAAGCACCTGTTCTTATCTTACTATCCTTAATTATCCAGATCCAGGAATTCAAATTCCATGTCATCGTCTATATCGCTTAAGCTTCTTGATGACCACGCTTCGTCATCCCTTCTTGATGATACTCTGCGCTCAGTCCTCTCGGGAGTACGGCTTCTTCTTACAGGAGCTCTGTATTCCTCTGCTTCTTCCTCTTCTTCCTCATAGCCGTCGTCTTCATCCTCGTAGTCTCTTTCGTTTCCGGCGCGGCTCTTCCTGCCGAATCTCTTCTCTCTTACGGGAGCGGATCTGCGTCCTCTGTATTCGGGCTCCTCATCCATCTCCTCGATCTCTTCTTCCTCTTCTTCTTCGTCATAGCCGTCATCTATGTCGCCGAAATCCTCATAATTGTCTCTGAGTCTGAACAGAAGAACAGCTATTCCTGCTATGAGCAAGAGCATGATCACAGCCATGACTATGATTATGATCTTCATGGTCTTGACTTCGGATCTGTCATCTACCACGGGATTGAGGCTCTGCTCCATTACTGCATGGATATTGTTGATACTCTGCTTGGTACCGTTGATGTGATCATATAAGAACCACTCTTCTATACCTTCGCTGTTAGCCTCGTATTTTACTTCATAGTCATTATTTACAGCCGGAGTTGCCTCGGGTACTTCTTCTACAGGCTCTTCTTCAACCGGCTCTTCAGGCTCAAGATCCGCCTTGGTCGATGTCACATTTAAGAAATCGGATCTGATGAAACCGTCTATCGTCTTACCGTCAGCTTCGAAGCTCACCTGATACCAGGTCTTGCCGTCACTGTCAGTAGCTTCACCGCTTATGGATACTTCCTGGCCGCTGCTTGCGGATGCCTTCTTGTCAGACTTGGTGGAAGCGCTGCTCCTTACGGTGACCGTATCAGCAGATACTGTAGCGGTTACCGCATCAGTCTCAACAACCTCAGGTGCCGGAACCGGTTCGCTTGCCTTGGTCTCTGTCTTGGTCTCTGTCTTAGCCTCTGATTTGGTCTCTGATTTAGTTTCTGTCTTGGTCTCTGTCTTGGTCTCTGTCTTAGTGCTCGAAGAATCCGAACTGCTTGAATCACCGTCAGGTGTAGATACAAGATCCGCTCTTATATAACCGGTCTTGTCTCCCTCGACCTTGACCTTATACCATGTATATCCGTCAGATGCCGTAACCTCCCCCACGACATCCAGTTTCTTGCCTTTGTCAACGCTCGATACCGGATCGGAAGATGTGCTTGCATCACTCCTTATCCTGCATCCTTCGTTCGTTACCGTCACAGTAGCTGCCAGAGCCTGTCCTGCTTCATTCGAAAACAGTACGATCCCTGCTGCGAGCGCTATGATCGTTACTACGTACCTAATACTTTTTTTCATACCATTCTCCTTTTGTACTCCTCTGTATTGCCTAAGCCTCGTCAATTGCCTTACCTATGTCGTTTCGCATGTATTTGCCATCAAAATCCACCCAGGCCGTAGCCTCATATGCCCTGGCCCTGGCTTCCTTAAGCGTATCTCCCTTGGCGGTTATCCCAAGAACTCTTCCGCCGTTTGTAAGGATCTTCTCACCCTCTGCCTTGGTCCCTGCATGGAAGCAGTAATACCCTTCTTTGTCATCAAAAGCATCAAGTCCCGTTATCTCCTTGCCTTTCTCATACTTAACGGGATATCCCGCACTGGCAAGTACCACGCAGACTGCCGCATTATCTTCAAACTCAAGATCTGTCTTATCAAGAGTTCCGTCCACACAGGCTTCCATGACATCCATGATATCATTCTTCATCCTCGGCAGCACTACCTGAGCCTCGGGATCTCCGAAACGGGCATTGTATTCCAACACCTTGGGGCCGTCCTTTGTGATCATCAGTCCGAAGAAGATCACTCCCTTAAAAGGTCTTCCCTCAGCTGCCATCGCATCTACGGTAGCCTGATATATATGTTTCTTACAGAAATCATCAACTTCAGCCGTATAGAACGGACTCGGAGAGAATGTTCCCATACCTCCCGTATTAAGGCCTGTATCATTGTCTCCCGCTCTCTTGTGATCCTGCGCGGATGTCATGATACGAATGGTCTTGCCGTCCGTAAATGACAATACGGATACTTCCCTTCCTGTCATGAATTCCTCTATGACCATCTTAGCTCCGGCATCGCCGAACTTCTTGTCAAGCATGATCTCCTTTGCACCCTCAAGCGCTTCCTCCAATGTATTGCATATCAGAACGCCTTTGCCTAAAGCCAGTCCGTCTGCCTTGAGGACTATGGGCATCTTAGACCCCTTAAGATATTCCACTGCCTTGTCATAATCATCAAAATTCTCGTATGATGCCGTAGGTATGTTATATCTCTTCATCAGATCCTTGGAGAAAGCCTTGCTTCCCTCTAAGATAGCCGCATTCTTACGAGGTCCGAAGGTACGTATCCCCGCTTCTTCCATACGATCCGTCAGTCCGCCCACGAGCGGATCATCCATTCCTACTATGCAGAAGTCGATCGCATTCTCTTTTGCAAAATCGACGAGTTTGTCAAATTCCATCGCTCCGATGTTCACACAGGTAGCGATACGGGCTATCCCCGCATTGCCCGGTGCACAGTACAGAGCATCCACCTTAGGGCTTTTTGCTACACACATGCATATGGCATGCTCTCTTCCGCCGCCGCCTACAACTAATACTCTCATATATCCTCCCGCTTATCTAATCTATCCTGTATCCTTTTGCTATCATATCTATGGCCGCAGGCAGGATGATCCATTCAGCCTGCTCCATGACTCTTCTCTGCAGTATTTCCGGAGTATCGCCCGGTTCTACCTCTACCGCCTTCTGAAGGATAATAGGTCCTGTATCGGTCCCTTCATCCACAAAATGCACCGTGGCTCCCGTGACCTTGACTCCTCGTAAAAGAGCTGCCTCATGAACCTTCAGTCCGTAATAACCCTTGCCGCAGAAAGAAGGTATGAGGGACGGATGGATATTGATGATCCTTCCTCTGTATCTCTCCACGAATTCCTTCGGTATGTTCACAAGGAAGCCCGCAAGAACTATTAAATCAGGATTAAATTTATCGACAGTCTCCAAAAATGCTTTATTGAACTTATCCCTGTCTTCATAATCCTTAGGGCTTACACATACGGAATCTATTCCCGCATTTGCGGCTCTTGTGAGCGCATAGGCATCTTTGTTATTGCTTATCACACCGACGATCTTCGTATCCGATATGGTACCGTCCGCGATCTTGTCTATTATCGCCTGGAGATTGGTGCCGCCGCCGGATACACATACGACTATGTTCAAATCACTTTCCTCCCGTGATGTATCAACCTAGATCAGCTCTACTTCCTTGTTGCCCTGTATCACTTCACCTACTTTAAAGGCTTTGTCTCCGGCCTTTTTTATCTCTGCGATAACTGCATCTGCATCCGCAGGGTCGACCGCCAATACCATTCCCAAACCCATATTATAGGTGTTATACATCATCTTGTCATCTATACCGCCCGTTTTCTGAAGAAGATCAAATATCGGAGGTATGGGATAGCTGTCTTTTCTTATCCTTACTGCGGTATTCTCAGGCAGCATCCTGGGGATGTTCTCATAGAATCCTCCGCCCGTTATATGACTGCAGCCTTTGACCGTTATTCCTGCATCCTTGACATTCTTAAGCGCTTTGACATATATCCTTGTGGGTCTTATGAGCGCCTCTCCGAGAGTCTCACCAAGCTCGTCATAATATGTATCAAGGCTTTCCTTAGTCATGTTAAAGACCTTACGCACCAGAGAGAATCCGTTGCTGTGAACTCCCGTGGAAGCGATACCGATCAAGACATCACCGGATACGATGTTCTCACCTGTTATCATGTCTTTCCTGTCAACGACTCCGACCGTAAATCCCGCAAGATCATACTCATCTTCCGGCATGAGTCCCGGATGCTCCGCAGTCTCTCCGCCGACAAGCGCTGCGCCCGCCTGCTTACAGCCTTCAGCGACACCCTTGACGATGGATGCGATCTTCTCGGGGTAATTCTTGCCACAGGCTATATAATCTAAGAAGAATAACGGTTCTCCGCCGGAACATGCCACGTCATTGACGCACATGGCCACCGCATCTATCCCTATGGTATCATGCTTATCCATAAGAAATGCAAGTTTGACCTTGGTCCCGCAGCCGTCGGTACCTGATAAGAGCACCGGATCTTCCATATCTTTGATCTTGCTTAACGAGAACGCACCGGCGAATCCTCCGATCCCGCCCAATACTTCGTCTCTTACGGTGGACTTCACATATTCCTTCATGAGTTCGACCGACTTGTATCCCGCTTCGATATCTACTCCGGAAGACTTGTAATCAAGCGCCATTATCTTTTCCTCCTCTTATGACCTGACTATTTGGTATAGTTCTTATATCCGACTTCTTTAAGCTTCTTATCCTTTGCAACGACCTGATCCTTAAGGCCTTCCTTGTATGCCTTAAGCTTATTCTTAAGCTCATCGTCGCTTATGGCAAGCATCCTTGCAGCCAATAATGCCGCATTGGCCCCTCCGCCTATGGCTACTGTCGCTACGGGTATCCCCGAAGGCATCTGAACTATGGAATAGAGCGCATCCTCACCGCCAAGCGCACCGCCGCCCATGGGTATCCCTATGACGGGAAGCGGGAATATCGCCGCACACATACCCGGAAGATGAGCCGCCATTCCGGCCCCCGCGATGATCACCTTGATCCCTCTGCCTTCTGCCGCCTTAGCATATTCGAAGAATTCATCGGGTTCTCTGTGCGCCGAGATGATGTTCATCTCATAGCCTATACCGAGTTCTTCCAGTATATCCGCTGCCTTGCTCATAACAGGCATATCCGAATCGCTGCCCATGACTATGCTTACTCTTAAACTGTTGTCTGACATATCTTCCTCCATATGATGTCATGTATTTATATCAAAAACCGCCGCGCATCTCATCTAACGGCTCGTTTAACAACTCTGTCCCGTCCAGGGCGAACCGTCCGTCCCTTATGATATCGATCTCAGTCCCGTCTTTAGTAACGCCGTAGAGCCTGCTAAGTTCTTCATAAGGTATCGTGATATCCGTATGACAGCCGAAATACGCCTTCAGCGGATCTTCTTTCCTCATAGCGGATATCGAATTCTCTCTGGCTACTATCGCCTTGCCGTCCGGATTGTATGTTACCACATCTTCTTCGTGAGAGTAACATGTATCTCCCACCGCGAAATGCGGTCCCGTCTTCTCGGCTATGAGTATCGGCATGACTTCCCCGAGTCCGTACCTTTTGCTCATCATGTAAGCCGTGGTATTGGTGCCGATAGCGAACTCTCCCATCGGAAGACTTGTATGAGAGAAGAGCAGATACTTCATTATATATGCTCTGTTATCATCAGGCGAGTCATAATTTGCGCAATCATACTCTACGATCCTGCCATTGTCAAACTTAAGCGTCAGATCCTTAAAGGGCATCTCGTTAAGATATACTTCCTTAACGTGCAATATCCCTTCCGTTCCTTCCAGTACGGGAGATGTGAAGACTTCTCCCACCGGGATATTGACATCTGCCACGCAGTTTTCGAATATCGTCTCCCTGTCGGGATCCTTAAGCTTATACAGATTGACCTTAAGGTCTGTCTTATTGCCGTTCTTGCCTATGATGCGCACATGATCCGCGGTATCCAGTCTGTCTATGATCTTCTGCTGTATATCCCTGTATGTCTCGTAGTCAAGCGTATTGAGTGCTACGGTCTCATCGAATATCTTCTCAAAATCAGGTCCTATGGCCGGAATAGGGAAGGCGATTATCGTAAAACTGCGTTCTTCTCCCGGTACATATTCATTCAGTATGCTCACTGCCCTTGTCGCATACTCGGCATTGAGCGCATTGAACGCATCATCGGGCTTATATACGCTCTCCTTTGCCTTAAGGATCACGGGTTTTTCGCCGAAGCACTCTATCACCGCAGGTCCGCCGTAGCCCGAAGTCTCCTTCTTAAGAGCTTTAAGCGAATTCCTGTAGCAGGTGAGCTTATGTTCAAGATATGCTCTGTCAAAGAATACAGTCTTATCGTTCTCATGGTCGGCCTCGAACTGCCTGTTGGCGATAGTCGAGAAATAACCGTTCTTGATAAGCTTTCGTCCTGCCGCAAAACTCGGCTGCGATCTGTTGAAGGTCACCTTAAGTCCTTGATCTGACAGAAGTTTAACAGCCTCTCTTACAACTCTCTCAAAGCCTATGAAATACCTGATCTCCGCAAGATCCTTGATGCCTATGTCCTTGCCGGTGGCTTCAAAGCCCTTGACATAGCCCCCGACAAATACGCAGGCCATATCCTTTATCCTGTCTTCGGGCAGGCTGCTTAAATAAGCCTGCATCTTAAGTTCGTTATCCGTTATGTATTCACCGTAATCATACAGATACGAAGGATCGCTTAAGTCCGCACTCTCTATGATACGTCCCGCTACCTTATATCTGCCGCTTCTGTACAGTTCGTCAGCTGCATGATCCGTCATGTCTGCCGCACAGTCAAAGGCATAATCCCTGTATATCCCAACAAAGGTATCGGCTTTTATATCCTCGCCTTCTTCAAGTGATGCAGCATAAGATCCGTACACTTCCAAAAAAAGCGAGAGTCTTAAGTTAAGTGCCTTAATGTCGCCTTCGTATGCATAGGCGATCATCGATACCAGTTCCGCATATACGGCACTCAATATCCTGCCTGTATCCGTCCCGAGCTTATCCGTGGCATGATCAGGGTTAAGAAAACTTCTTTCGTATCCTTTACTTATGTTCTTAAACAGTCCGTCTAAGACACTCTTCTTTTCTTTAAGGGAAAGAGACCTGATCGCACCGTTTTTTACCATGTCCACCGCATTAATAACAGCTGTTACAAAATCGCAGACCTCGGCAAAATACTCCCCGTAAGCATCTCCTGCCTTAAGTTCTTTCGGGATAAGAGCGATCCTCTCCCTGTATATGTCATACAACTCCATGTCCGTATCGTCATTATGATCTGTCATCATATCCTCTCTCATACTTATCATCCGTCACATATAGGCTCCGGCATACAGTATACCGCTTATTCCCATGATGGCAAGTATATTGAGTATCATACCCACGTAGGCAAATATGTGGAATCGCTCGGATTCCTGTCTTCCGATAAGTCCCAGGATTATCCCGACAAACGCAAAGACCAACACGAGAAAACATCCGGAAGCATATCTTAACGGCGCCGTACCGCCTCTTGAATATGTGTTGTACACGACATATACTATGGCGATCAGATCGATGAGCCCGAGGATGGTGGACATTATGCCTTTATTTGAATGATGCTTGTTGGTGTAGATGTACTTACGCTTAAGCATCTCTATCCTCCGTGCGTCCCGTTATCTTACACAACCGTACTGCTTATAGTATGCGTCTATGCGCGACTTGATCTCATCATCGATGATGACTCTTCCGTCTATCTCTCTGCCGTAGAGGTACTCCGTGACCTCTTCCATGTTCACTATGGCGCCTGTTGCGAATCCGTACAGCTTACTTATCTCCTTAAGCGCGCTCTCATCGGACTTGCCCTTCTCCATCCTGTCTAAGGATACCATGAGACCGAGGATAGTGACATCACCTACGGCCTTGATGATGGGTACCGTCTCCTCCATGGATTTGCCCGAGGTCGTTACATCCTCTATGATCACCACGCGGTCACCGGGCTGTATCGTGCTGCCGAGGAATATCCCCACATCGCCGTGATCCTTGATCTCCTTACGATTTGAGCTGTAACGTATGTTCTTTCCATAGAGCCTGTTGTATGCCATGACCGTGGCAACGCTTAAGGGTATACCCTTATATGCAGGCCCGAAGAGGATGTCGAAGTCATCACCGTAAGCTTCGTGTATGGCCTTCGCATAATACTCACCGAGCCTTATTAAGGCCTCACCCGTAACATATGCTCCCGCATTCATGAAAAAAGGCGACTTGCGTCCGCTCTTAAGCGTAAAATCCCCGAACTTAAGAACATCCTGGGATATCATGAACTCTATGAATTCCTGTTTGTATTCTGTCATCTTACCTCCTTGCCGCACACCCCGTGCACGCCATCCGGGCCAAGCTTCCGTTTCTGCGATACTGTAACGCGATCCGGGTTCGTACAGATCGCCATCTTAAGCCAGAGCCTGCGCGATATCTTCTTTCATATCCTTAACTGCCGCAAGTGCCGCCTCGGCATAGCCCTCTTGCCCGAAATGCGCATATTTCTCATTCTGATATGCACCGATTATGCCCCTTGATGAATTGATGATCGCGCCCAGTCCGTCTTCATTGAAGAAGTGTACAAGATCTGCGCCCTTGCCACCCTGTGCACCGTATCCGGGAACCAGGATGAAGCTCTTAGGCATAAGGCTTCTGAGTATCCTGCCCTGTTCGGGATAAGTGGCTCCCACCACCGCTCCGATGTAACTGTATGTGCTTCCCATACAGTCTGATGCCATTGCGGCAATATTCCCGGCTACATGCTCATATAAAGGTCTTCCGTCCACGAGCCTGTCCTGATATTCTCCACTGCTTGGATTAGAAGTCTTGACCAACACGAATATTCCTTTGTGATGCTCCTTGCATACATCGACAAAAGGGCGTATCCCGTCAGATCCGAGATACGGATTGACCGTCGCGAAATCCTCACCGAAAGGAGCTATCACCTTAGAGCCGACCTTGACCGTACCCAGATGAGCATCCGCATATGCCGCGGAAGTGGATCCTATGTCTCCTCTCTTTACATCGCCTATAACGATCAGTCCTTTCTCCCTGCAGTAGTCAGTCGTACGCTTAAATGCGGCCAGACCTGCAAGTCCGTACCTTTCGTACATGGCGATCTGAGGCTTCACTGCCGGAATATGCTCATACAGGGCATCTATAAGCCCTTTATTGTATTCCCATACGGCCTCGCCCATTGCTTCAAGAGTCTCGCCATAACGGTCGATACTCTTCTTAATTATATAATCAGGAATTAATTTCTCCGTGGGGTCGAGTCCCACGACTATCGGTGCTTCCTTCTTCTTGATGCCTTCTATCAGCTTATCTATCATGTATATCTCCTCAAAACCTTATTTCGACATTATCCATAAGCACGACAAAGGGGCTAAAGGTGATCGCCCTCAGCCCTATTGTCGTTAGAATGATCTTATTATCGCAGATAGTTTAGTTTGTCTGTTCATCTTATCGGACCAACATACTGCGCTCTGTTGCAAATTTCTTGATGTTGCTCGCGTTCACATACTTGGTGTAATCATCTCCGTTGACCACCACCAGTGTAGGTGCCTGCATTATGCCGTACCGTCCGGCTAACTCCATATTCTCCTCGGCATCGATCAGAATGTAATTCTCATTCTTCAGATATTCCTTGGCAAGTTTGCAGTTGGGGCAGGTCTTGGTCGTGAACAGATACATCACATCCTGAGGTGTCTCAACATCCACCTGCACATCCTTCTTGTCGTAATCGGACAGGGTCACTACCGTGCTCACCGGTCTCTTGAGACTTGAATGTGCTATGTCGTACTCGGTCCTGTTGGCGTATTCCTGAAGCTTACCGTCATTCCAGTTCTGAACCGGTCTGTAGTAACCGGTGATCCTGCTGTACACTTCCGTAGGTGCTCCGCAATGAGGACATACATTCTGCTCACCGTTAAGGTATCCGTGTTCCTTACATATAGAATATGTAGGAGACAATGTAAAGTACGGAAGCTTGTAATTCTCCGCTATCGTACGTACCAGTCCTGCTGCCGCCTTCCAGTCGGGAAGCTTCTCTCCTAAGAATGCGTGGAATACTGTTCCCGAAGTGTACAGTGTCTGGAGTTCATCCTGTATGTCAAGCGCATCGAATATATCGGTCGTGTAGTCAACCGGCAGATGCGATGAATTGGTGTAGTAAGGTGTATCACCGGGCTTGCCTGCAGTCTTGATCGAAGGCCACTGCTTCCTGTCATGCTTGGCAAGTCTGTATGATGTACTCTCTGCGGGAGTAGCCTCAAGGTTGTACAGATCTCCGTACTGCTCCTGATAGTCAGACAGGCGGTTACGCATATGATTGAGGACTTCCTTGGTGAATTCCTGAGTCCTGGGATCGGTCATATCCGCACGCAGCCAGTTGGCATTGAGTCCGACCTCATTCATTCCTACCAGACCGATGGTAGAGAAATGATTGTCAAAGGTTCCGAGATATCTTCTGGTATAAGGATACAGACCCTCATCTAAGAGCTTGGTGATGACGCCTCTCTTGATCTTGAGCGATCTTGCGGCAATATCCATCATCTTGTCGAGTCTCTTGTAGAAATCTCCTCTGTCCGTTGCAAGATAAGCTATACGGGGCATATTGATCGTTACAACGCCTACGCTTCCCGTGCTCTCGCCCGAACCGAAGAATCCGCCGGATTTCTTGCGCAGCTCACGAAGGTCGAGTCTTAATCTGCAGCACATAGAGCGAACATCCGAAGGCTCCATGTCGGAATTGATATAGTTAGAGAAATAAGGCGTGCCGTACTTCGATGTCATCTCAAAGAGCAGCCTGTTGTTCTCTGTATCCGACCAGTCAAAATCGCTCGTGATCGAATATGTGGGGATGGGATACTGGAATCCGCGTCCGTTGGCATCACCTTCGATCATCGTCTCGATGAATGCCTTGTTGACCATATCCATCTCAGCCTTGCAATCCTTGTAGCAGAAATCCTGCTCTACGCCGCCGACGATGGCCGGAAGCTCTGCAAGGTCCGCAGGAACGGTCCAATCCAAAGTGATATTTGAAAAAGGTGCCTGTGTGCCCCAACGGCTGGGGGTGTTGACTCCGTATACGAAAGCCTCTATGCACTTCTTGACCTCTTTGTAACTTAAGTTATCAACCTTAACAAAAGGAGCAAGATATGTATCAAACGAAGAGAATGCCTGGGCGCCTGCCCATTCGTTCTGCATTATTCCCAGGAAGTTGACCATCTGGTTGCAGAGCACCGAAAGATGAGCTGCGGGAGCAGAAGTGATCTTGCCCGTGATGCCGCCCAAGCCTTCTTTTATAAGCTGCTTGAGTGACCATCCTGCACAATAGCCTGTGAGCATTGACAGATCATGGATATGTATGTCGGCATTACGATGTGCCTTGGCTATCTCCTCATCATAGATCTCCGATAACCAGTAATTGGCCGTTACCGCACCTGAATTGCTTAAGATAAGTCCGCCCACGGAATATGTGACGGTCGAGTTCTCCTTGACTCTCCAGTCTTCTACCTTAACATAGTTATTGACAACATCCTTATAATCAAGAATGGTCGATTTCATCGTACGGAGCTTCTCACGCTGCTTACGGTACAGTATGTATGCCTTGGCAGCTTCGGTATAGCCCGCCTGCTCCAGAGTCTTCTCCACACTGTCCTGGATATCCTCCACCTGGATCTTATCCTCCTTGACCTTGCTCTGGAAATCTGCCGTTACCCTGAGCGAAAGCAGGTCGATAACATCGTTCGTATACTGTACATCCGTAGCATTAAATGCTTTGATTATGGCATCGCTTATCTTAGCCAATGCAAAATCTGTCTCTTCTCCGTCCCTCTTAATTACCTGAAACATGAAACCACTCCAAT
The DNA here is from genome assembly GCA_946535225.1 of uncultured Lachnospiraceae bacterium. Lineage (GTDB taxonomy): Bacteria > Bacillota > Clostridia > Lachnospirales > Lachnospiraceae > Colinaster. Next base: position 11,043 of record CAMNDJ010000020.1, on the reverse strand, counting down.
TCCTCTCCGTATTTTTTCCCAAAATGCATCTTTTGGCGGTCTGATCGGCCCACCGAGTCTATAATATCATCCGACAGATCATAAGTCAACATAAAACACAAGATATTGTATCCGCATTTATCCGATGACATAACATATTGTGTTTTTCCGTTCATCAAAAAAGGCGTGCAAAAAGCCCGTTTATCACGGCATTTCGGTGATAAACGGACTGAAAAAAAGTCTACATAAAATTTTGTACTAAATTTTGTACAATCAATATATGGTGTTATTTTACTCTACTTACGGACCATCATCTTGTAGAGAGGAATATATTCTCCCTCAGTGCATCCTGATCATCCGGATACTTGCGAAGATACTCTTCCATCAGCGCCTTGGCGCTCTCAAAATCGCCCATATATTCATTGGCGACTATCTCATTATACCCGAGCATCTGATCAAGGCCCGTATTGCCCAGATTCCTTGCTGCCGAGAAAGCCTCTCTGGCTCCGGCATAATCTCCGGATTTGATACGGCTGAGTCCCAACTGATTATATATGACTGCCGATTCGGGGTGTCTCGTTAAGTAATTCTGATAAGTACTCGTCGCATAATTGTAATCTCCGAGCATCTCATATGTCTTGCCAAGGAAAAGGATCGTGTTCTGGTCATCATCATCCCTCGCATCCTCGAAATATATCTTGGCATTCTCATAATCTTCCATATAGAAATAGATGCGGCCCTTGTCAAACTTGGATAACTTCTTCTCTTTCTCTATAAGGAACTGTTCAAGATAACTCCGACCCTCTTCTTCATATCCCGCTTCGGACAGTCTTCCTGCCACTTCGATACGAAGATCGTAATTGTCGGGATCTAAGTTTAGTGCCTTGTCAAAATCCGCTGCCGCAAGATCATGCTTGTCCAGCACAAGATAATCGCATCCGCGCCTGTACAGAGCAGTTACTTCCTTGCCTTTAAGATTGAGGATGTCCGTATAGGTGTTCACTGCCTCGTCATAGTTCTTCATCTTCTCATAAGCCTCGGCAAGGTAGTAATTGACATCATAGTCCAGATCATCCACCTGCCAGTCACTGTACGAGAGTGCCTCCAAGAAATCGGCGCACGCTTCCTCATATCTGGCAAGTCCCAGATTGGCTATCCCTCTTCCTCTGGCTATCAGAGCCGGATTCTCGCCTTCCTCTGAGGCAGATGCAAGAGTCTCAAGCGCTGTCTCATATTCAAGCGCCTCTATCTCACCCATGGCAGTCTCGGTAAAGCCCTTGGCCTTGGGTACTCCGCATCCGGCACAAAGCAGGGCGATACAAACGCTTAATGTCAAAACGCATATGCAGTTGATACGTTTCTTCTCTTTCTTCATATATAAAATAACCGAACGTACGGATATCAAATGTATACACCGGCAGACAAGCCGGTCTTTCGTGTCTTCCTAGCCTCTGTTCTGCTTTGCAACAACGCTCTCGCCGCAGTATTTCTTACGAAGCTTCGGCTTCTCGATCTTGCCCGTGGGATTACGAGGTATATCCTCGAATACGATGTGATGAGGTCTCTTGTATCTGGGCAGCTTGAGGCAGAACTCATTTATCTCATCTTCACTGCACTCCATACCGTCCTTGACCTCTATGATCGCCATCGTGGCTTCACCGAGTCTTGAATCGGGAACACCGATGACCGCTACGTCCTTGACCTTATCATAACCTCTGATAAAGTTCTCTATCTGAACGGGATAGATATTCTCACCGCCAGAAATTACCACATCCTTCTTACGGTCTACCAGGAAAATGAATCCGTCTTCATCTTCCATAGCCATGTCACCCGTTAAGAGCCACTCGCCCTTTAATACCTCGTCAGTCGCTGCCTTGTCATTGTAATAGCATGTCATGACGCCCGGGCCCGATACGCAGAGTTCTCCGACCTCACCCTGCTTGACGATCTGTCCGTTTTCATCTATTATCTTGGTCTTCCATCCGTAACCCGCCTTACCTATGGCACCTACCTTATGGATGTTCTCAACGCCGAGATGTACGGCACCGGGTCCGATCGACTCACTCAGACCGTAGTTGGTATCATATTCATGATTCGGGAAATGTTCCTTCCATCTGGCGATGAGCGAAGGCGGAACAGGCTGTGCACCGATGTGCATCAGTCTCCACTGCGAGAGCTCATATTTGCTTAAATCTATATCTCCTCTGTCTATGGCATCGAGTATATCCTGTGCCCACGGAACGAGCAGCCACACGATCGTACACTTCTCAGCCGATACAGCCTCTATTATGGTCTTGGGCTTGGTCCCCTTAAGAAGGACAGCCTTGCCGCCTACAAGGAAGCTTCCGAACCAGTGCATCTTGGCTCCCGTATGATACAGAGGCGGGATACACAGGAATATGTCATCCTTGGTCTGGCCGTGATGATTCTGCTCAACCTTGCACGAATGCATAAGGCTTAAATGATTGTGCAGTATGGCCTTGGGGAATCCCGTCGTACCTGATGAGAAATATATGGCCGCATCATCATCATCCGTAAGTTTGATATCCGGTGACTGGCTCGATGAGTTGGCAGTAAGCTCCGAATAGTCCTCAGCGAATGAAGGGCAGTTGGCTCCCACATAGAAAAGAAGACGATTCTTGCTTATCGTATCCGCGATCTCCTCGATACGCCCTATGAACTCCGGTCCGAACACCAGCACGTCAACCTCTGCCAGATTAAGGCAGTACTCTATCTCATCCGATGCGTACCTGAAATTGAGCGGAACTGCAATGGCTCCGGTCTTGAGTATTCCGAAATACACGGGCAGCCACTCAAGGCAGTTCATGAGAAGTATGGCAACCTTGTCGCCCTTCTTGACTCCTCTCGAAAGCAGGAGATTGGCGAATCTGTTGGCCTTCTCATTGAAGACGTTCCATGTTATCTCCCTGCGATAGTGTGCCGTCGGTGCAGGCTCAGTCAGCTCATATTCCTTCCATGTGACGCGTCTGACTTCCTGTATCTCGGGATTGATCTCCACAAGACATATATCATCTCCGAATTTTCTGCAATTCTCTTCAAGTATCTCTGTAATAGGCATCTTATCTCTCCTTCAAGGTCCCTTTAGTTATTCTGACCGTGTAATTTTATCATTTAAAGTGTTAAAATTCAAGACGGCTTAATAAGTATATCAACGGTATGAGCCGCCGCCCCGACAAGGTCTGGACGCCTTGATATGCTGTATACATAGTCCACATATCTTTCAAACTCCTCTTCGGTAAGTTTCTTTAAAGTCTTCCTTATATAATTCGTAGGGCCGTCGGGACTGATGAGCTTATCCCGCACAAGACCACTGTCTGCCATAAGCCTGTCTATATCCTCAATCCTCACGTAATCATATATATCCTCAGGCTCGGATATACAGTGAAAATCATCGTTTAATCTGCCCCCCTCAATGCATTCACTCAGATGGCCTTCATTGAGTGCATAGGTGACAAATGCATACTCATTCATGCAATATCCGACGAATATGACTCCGCCCGGAGCCGTAACGCGCTTTGCCTCCATAAGGGCCTTGAGCTTATCTTCATGAGAAAACAGATGATACATCGGTCCGAGCATAAGAGTGATGTCAAAACAGTCCGAAGGTATGCCCTTAAGATCCCTTGCATCAAGTTTGTGACATTTCAGTCTTTCGGATTTGAGTTTCATCCTCGAATAGTTATGCTTGACCGGTTCTACCGCCCATACCTCATATCCTCTCTCCGACAGGGGATAAGCATACCTCCCCGTACCGGCACCGATGTCCATGATCTTTATATCCTCAGGTTTTTTGCCGGTCTTTGCGATCATCTCGTCTACAAATCGCATGGTCACGCGGTATTCCACCTGACCGTGTCTTGAGTCAAAACGCTTCTCTTCATTAAATTTTCCGTAGTATTCTTCGATCGGATTCATAAAATGATTATAACATATCAATTTTGTGGTATACTATGTTTATGGATAAAATATTAAACTATGACAATGATACCCAAAAGGCCGGTCTGATCCGGTCGGTGCACTACTTAAGTCCGGTCGAGCCTCTTCCCGAGCGCTCAGATTACCCCTTAAGTCTGCTGACTCCCATACTGGCCAGACATATCAGTTCTGATGATGCGGATTTTATAGAGAACATCCCGCACAAGCATATGGAATTTGAGCTCATCTACGTAATGGAGGGCTCTGTCACCATACAGTTCGACAAATCAATGATACATGTAGTCGCAGGTGACGGCGTATGCATCAAGAGAGGGATCATCCACTCCATTGAATCCGACGAGGGGAAGTTTAAGCTCGAAGTCGTTCATTTCCACCATGCCATCCTGTTCGGCCCCACGATCAATATACTCGGCGGGCGCAATCTGATAGGCCTTATCAAGAACGAAGACTTCGTATACGTCAAATTCGACCATGATACCGAAGACGGCAACAAGGTCATCGATCGGATCCACAATATATATGAACAGATGCACTCTTCCAAAGCCGGAAGCGAACTGCTCGCCATCGGTTCACTCTATGAGATATGGGGTCTCGGGCTCATGAACATGACCCAGGTCAACGAAGTTCCCCTGACCAAGCAGCAGTCGCTTGATAACTGGAGGATAGAACAGGCTACAGAGTATATCGCCGCACATTATACGGACGACATTCTCTTATCCGATATCGCCAAGGTCTGCGAAGTCAGCGAGAGTGAGTGCTGCAGAACGTTCAAGAGATGTCTCAAATCCTCTCCGATCGATTATATCAACCGTTACAGAGTCTATGCGGCCGCGGAGATCCTCACGAACGACCTTCATAACACTCCGATGTCAGATATAGCTATGATGGTGGGATTTAACTATGCCAGCTATTTTAACAAGACATTCAAGCGATATATAGGCATGACTCCCATGCAATACCGCAAGAAGTTTAACAAGAGCGCTTCTATCCGCAAGGATCAGCAGGAATTCAGGATCTAAACCCAAACGGGACTGAAACATCAGATGTTCAGTCCCGTCTTTTCGTCTATACCAAGCTTAATGTTCATACACTGTATCGCGGCTCCCGATGCTCCCTTGCCCAGATTGTCAAATCTCGCCGATATGAGCATGCGGTCTTCATTACCCGTCACTATGATCTCGGCATCATCCCTGCCCGCATAAGCATTGGCGCTTAAGAATCCGTTGCAGGCCTCTTCCTTATCATAGCCGTATTCCCTTACTTTTATGAACTGTTCGCCCCGGTAATGAGAAGCGTAGACTTCTCTTATTTCCTCAGGCGCGGTCTTTTTTGCAAAAAGATGCGTATATAACGGAACCGATACTACCATTCCGCAGTAATAATCATCCACAACCGGCGTAAACAACGGCTCTCTTGCAAGCCCCGGGATCGCCTTCATCTCTTTAAGGTGCTTGTGCGACTGGGTCAGCGCATATTCTCTGGGCGCATAGAGATCATCTGCCTTATCTTCGGCCTCATACAGGGCTATGGCCTTCTTGCCGGCCCCTGAATAGCCCGACAGAGCCGTCACGGATACGGGATAGTCGGGGGCTATGATGCCGTGGGCGATAAGCGGATAGACTATCATGTTAAATCCCGAAGCATAACACCCCGGAACCGCGATCCTTAAGCCGTCCCTTATCTTCTGCCTGTGTTCGGGGGATAATTCCGGCAGGCCGTATGCCCAGTCAGGCAATGTCCTGTGCGCCGTAGAAGCATCTATGATGACCGTCTTGTCATTGTCCTTGTCTATGAGGCTGACCGCTTCGATCGCAGCCGCGTCGGGAAGACATAAGAACGTTATGTCAGACTCGTTTATGAGCTCCCTTCGCCTGTCAGGGTCTTTGCGAAGCTCACTCTCTATGGTCAGAAGTTGTACATCCTCCCTGCCCTCAAATCGTTCCATTATGCGAAGACCGGTGGTACCTTCACCGCCGTCTATGAATATCCTGCTTTTTTTGCTCATTTTTTACTCCGTCTATTAATGTCGGTACGGTTTATTGTTCTCCCATCTTTAGGTCTGCAAGTACATCCCTGTACTTGCGAACAGACCAACCGACGTCCTGTCGGTACAGTCTGCAAGTACATCCCTGTACTTGCGAACAGACCAACCGACGTCCTGTCGGTACAGTCTATTGTTCTCCCATTTTCAGTAGCTTGGCCGCCTGATCCGCTGCTATACAGGCATCGATTATCTCCTGTATGTCGCCGTCCATGATCTTGTCTATCTTATATAATGTAAGATTGATCCTGTGATCCGTCACACGTCCCTGCGGGAAATTGTATGTACGTATCTTCTCCGAACGGTCGCCGGTACCGATCTGGCTTCGTCTTGCCTCAGCCTCGGCATCATGTGCATTCTGCATCGCAAGGTCGTACAGCTTGGTACGAAGGAGTGCATAAGCCTTGGCCTTGTTCTGGATCTGGCTCTTCTCGGTCTGCGAATAGATCACGATACCTGTCGGGATATGAGTGAGTCTCACGGCCGAATCCGTCGTATTGACGCACTGTCCGCCGGCACCCGAAGCCCTCATGACATCTATCTTGATATCCTTCTCATCGATCACCACATCCACTTCTTCCGCCTCGGGCATCACGGCAACCGTGATCGTGGATGTATGTATCCTGCCGCCCGACTCGGTCTCAGGCACACGCTGCACTCTGTGCACGCCGCTTTCGTACTTCATCATGGAATACGCGCCCTGTCCGCTTATCATGAACGTCACGCTCTTCATTCCGCCGATGCCGATCTCTTCCATCTCCATCGTCTCGACCTTCCAGCGGCGTCCCTCGGCATAATGCACATACATACGGTATATCTCTGCCGCAAACAGCGCAGCCTCGTCACCGCCCGCACCCGCTCTGATCTCCACGATAACGTTCTTGTCATCATTGGGGTCCTTGGGCAGCAGCAGGATCTTAAGCTTATTCTCAAGCTCCCCGACCCTTGCCTTGGCGTCACTTAATTCATCCTTGAGCATCTGGCGCATCTCTTCATCGGACTCGCCGTCAAGGAGACTTAAGGAATCCTCTATTGTCTCGTTGCACTTCTTATATTCTTTGTAAGCCTCAATGAGAGGAGTTAAGTCCGACTGCTCCTTCATAAGAGCCTTAAACCTCTTCTGATCGTTAGCCACACCCGGCTCACTGAGTTCGTTCATGATCTCTTCGTATCTTCTTAAGAGATCCTCCAATTTATCAAACATGGGTACCTCCGTCTATTCCCAATGTCCCTTTATCACTCTGTCATTACCGGCAAGATCCTTTATAACGGCAACATCTCCAAATCCCGACTTCTCCATCAGACCGCTTACCGCTTCGCCCTGGTCATAACCTATCTCCATAAGCAGAATGCCGCCTTTATGCAAAAACGATGGCGACTCACTCACTATCCTCCTGTAGAACTTAAGCCCATCGGGCGAACCGTCCAGGGCCAAATGCGGTTCATGATCCTTAACTTCACTCATCAGAGTCGGTATGACATCCGATGCGATATAAGGAGGATTGGAGATAATTAAATCGAATTTTAATTTATCGGAATCGAGTCCCTCAAACAGATCGCTCAGTATGAACTCTGCATCTATTCCGAGGGCCGCGGCATTCTTCTTCGCCGTATCAAGTGCTCCCTCAGATATATCGACACCGATCCCCGTACAGTCATGGGAGTAATGAAGAAGGCTAAGCAGTATGCATCCGCTGCCGGTGCACATATCCAATATCTTCATATGGGACAGTCCGAGGCGGATCGCCTCTTCTGCCAGCACTTCCGTATCAAACCTCGGTATCAGCACATTCTCATTGACACCAAACTCCAGTCCCATGAATTCCTGCCTGCCCGTTATGTACTGGACCGGGATCCTCGTCATCCTCTTACGAACGGCCGACATATACTCATCTGCCGGATCATTCGGCAGTTCTTCTTCGGGATGAATCAGAAGATCATTTACGGTAACGCCTGTTATATATTCCAGCAGTATCCCCGCATCACTCTTTGCCGACTCTATGCCCGCAGATCTAAGAAGCTCTGTGGCTCTGTCGAAGACTTCTCTTCTTGTCACAGTTCGTCTTCCTCGTATTCGAAATTCTCCTTAAGGAAAGCCTTCCAGTCGAACACGGCCTCCACCGACTTGATCGCAACCTCTATCATATCCTCGTCGGGTTCCTTGGTCGTGAGCCTCTGCAACAGTATCCCGGGAGCCGAGAGTATCTTTATGATGAAATTGTCGCTCCTGCCTGCCAGTTTGATGATCTCATAGGATATGCCTGCTATGACGGGCAGAAGGAGAATGCGGACGATTATCTTAAGGACCGGATTCTCTATCGTTATGAACATGAACAGGATGATGCTTATCACCATAACAAACAGCAAAAAGCTCGTTCCGCATCTTCTGTGATATCTTGAAGAACGCTTGACGTTATGGACATTTAAGTTATGTCCCTTCTCTAAGCAGTTTATGCATTTATGCTCCGCACCGTGATACTGGTACAGGCGCTTGATATCCTTCATCGCCGTGATCGCGACAATATATATGAGGAAGATCGCAAGTCTTATAAGTCCTTCAAATATAGCCAGCAGTGAAGCGTTGCGGACGTATTTCTCGAGGAAGGTCGAAAGATAGTATGGCAATACTATGAAGATGGCTATGGCGATCGCAAATGACAGAAGCACCGTAAGGACCGAGAACGTCTTCTGCGACTTATCTCCAAGTGCCTTGTCTATCTTAGTCTCTGTTGCTCCCTCATCCTCATAGAATGAAGCGGAGTGATCGAGAGTACGCATACCTAAGATAAGCGAATCCGCGAAGTTGAACACTCCTCTTATAAAGGGGATCTTTGTAAGCTTGCTCCCGTGAAGTATTCCGTGATACTCTGCCGTTTCCACGTCTATCTCACCGTCGGGCTTCCTGACAGCGACTGCGTAGAAATCCTTATTCTTCATCATCACGCCTTCCAAAACGGCCTGTCCGCCTATTCCGGAATTTACAGTCTTTTTTCGTCTTGCCATTTCTATCGTTCCTATTTAATCTAAATAAGGTTGAGATCCTGCCGACCTCAACCTTATAATATGATACCCTAAATAATAACTATGCGTTAACGCCGTACTTCTTGTTGAACTTATCTATACGTCCGTCAGCTCTAGCAGTCTTCTGCTGACCTGTATAGAAAGAATGGCACTTACTGCATACTTCCACGTGGATCTCAGGCTTGGTAGAGCCTGTCACAAATGTGTTACCACAGTTACACGTAACTGTTGCCTGATAATACTCAGGATGGATTCCTTCTCTCATTTTCGCTCACCTCTCTATGTACAATAGTTATGTTCTCATCCACTGCTGTCTCATATTCATATGGACAGCTATATGATTGTAGCACAGCCTTGTCGCATGCGCAAGACCAAAATCAGAAAATCTTCATCTTCTTCATCATCTGCGTAAACTCATTATTGTTCCTCGTACGAGCAAAGAGATCGATGACCTTATCCGCAGCCTCTTCTGCCTTCATACCGTTAAATGCCCGTCTCATCGTGGCTACGGCATCCTGCTCATCCAATGACAGCAGCAGATCGTCACGTCTCGTACCTGACTTGAGTATGTCTATCGCAGGGAAAACCCTTCTCTCGGAAAGCTTTCTGTCAAGGACCATTTCCATGTTGCCGGTTCCCTTGAACTCCTCGTATACCACATCGTCCATCTTGCTACCCGTCTCTACCAAAGCAGTCGCAAGTATCGTCAGGCTGCCGCCTTCTCTGATGTTACGCGCTGCACCGAAGAATTTCTTGGGCATATGCAACGCCGCAGGATCGAGTCCTCCAGAGAGTGTACGTCCTGAAGGCGGAACCGTGAGATTGTAGGCTCTCGTAAGCCTGGTGATACTGTCTATCAGTATCATTACGTCCTTGCCGTGTTCAACAAGTCTCCTTGCTCTCTCTATGACCATCTCCGATACTCTCTTATGATGCTCGGGAAGCTCATCGAAGGTTGAGTAGATGACTTCTACATTAGGTCCTTCTATCGCTTCTCTTATATCCGTAACTTCCTCAGGACGTTCATCGATAAGGAGTACGATCAGATGGATCTCGGGATTATTGGCCTTGACAGACTTGGCGACTTCCTTAAGCAACGTCGTCTTACCTGCCTTGGGAGGTGAAACGATCATACCTCTCTGTCCCTTACCGACAGGACTTATGATATCCATTATCCTCATCGCCACCGATCCGCCCGGATGTTCAAGCTTAAGCTTCTCATCAGGGAAGATGGGGGTCATATCTTCAAAATTCGGGCGTCTTGCGATCTCATCGAGCGAATATCCGTTGACCGTTCTTACGAACAGCAGCGCAGAGAACTTCTCGCTCTGAGTCTTTATGCGGGTATTGCCCGTAACTATATCACCGGTCTTTAATCTGAATCTCTTGATCTGACTGGGAGCAACATATACGTCATTGTCTCCCGGAAGATAGTTGGCAGATCTGATAAAGCCGAACCCGTCAGGCATGACTTCTAAGATACCCGAAACCTCTATACCGCTGTCGAGTTCCTTTAAACTGTCTTCCTTCTCCTTGTCTGCGCCTTCTGACATAAGATCCGCATCCGTGACTCTTGATGCCTTAGCCGAATTTTGCGCCTGTGATGATGCCTGGTGCTGGCTTCCTGCCTGTGCCTGACTGCTTACCTGCACAGATGCTACAGACTTCTTCGAAACACCTATCTCATCGGCTTCTTTGGTGCCGCCACTCTCTTCGCTCTCTTTTCTGTCAAGCTCCATCATGGCATCTATAAGATCACTCTTATTGAGCTTGGATGTGCCTTTGATACCTCTTGTTTTTGCGATCTCCTTAAGGTCAGTGATCGCAAGTGATTCGTACCTTTCTCTTGTCATTCAATACCTCTCTGTAAAAAAACAAATTGTCCGTATGCAAAAAACAACTGAAATACCTTATTCTTATGACTGTCTTCTCAATGTTGGAAAATGTATCGACCCGATACTCCAAGAACCGAAAAAAACTTTCAATCTCATTATACACAAAATCCCGAAAAAGAAAAGAACTTTTTCGGGATTTTATATAAGGAT
>CAMNDJ010000019.1 GCA_946535225.1 uncultured Lachnospiraceae bacterium | reverse complement strand
AAATCCATTCTCCTTTTATTCTGAGCACCATAAGCAAAACGTTTCGAATTCGATGTGTTTACTCCATCTTCTTCTCAGAATCCTTTATCCTATAGTAATCCTCTGCATCGATTGTAATCTCGATATGCTCCTTCGCTGATTGTAATTGTTCAAGCAAACAACAGACTTCAACATGCGAAGTCGCAAAAAATTGGTCGACGGCGACCACTCTTGTGACCTGATATCCGTGCGCTAAGAAGACTTCAAGATCACGCACAAGAGAAGTAGGCTTACACGAGATATATAGAATGCGCTCAACACCGTAATCAATGATACGTCTCAATGCCTTGGGATGTACACCGTCTCTGGGCGGATCCAGGATTATGAAGTCAGGCTTTTTCAACCTGCCGATGCTTCCGTCTAAGCCTGTCACGGAACCGTCTCCGGATACAGCATCATCAAGCACCTTCATCACATCTCCCGCGATGAACTCACAATTATCTATTCCGTTAAGCATCGCATTCTCACGCGCCGCCATAACGGCCTCTTCAACTATCTCCACACCGTACACCTTCTTCGCTACAGGTGCCATCATCTGTGCTATGGTGCCCGTTCCGCTGTAGAGATCGTATACAACGGCCTTACCCTGTCCTATGTCACCGATATAATCCCTCGCGGTCTCATACAGCAGCTCTGCGCCGCGCGTATTGGTCTGAAAGAAAGAGAACTCAGATATCTTGAATTCCATACCCAACATCTTCTCGGTGATATAGTCTCTGCCGTACAATGTGACACTTCTGTCAGATTGTACGATGTCCGCAAGCGAATCATTATACGTATGAATGATGCTGACAATCTGACCCTTAAGCTTATCTCCCAGCCCAAGGAGCATATCCTTATACTGCTCCATGTCGAAGTCTGACTGCGTCGTCGTAATGATCGCAACCATAATCTCGTCCGTATGGCATGCCTTACGGATCATGAGATGGCGGAGATATCCTTCATGCCGCATACGATGATAGTAGCTCACATTTTTCTCCCGGAAAAATCTAAGCGACTCACTCACTATCAGCCCGTAGTCTTCGTCCGCTATCTTACAGACACTTGCATCTGCCACATCATAGAAGCTTCCGCGCTTATGAAGTCCGAGGGATAGCGGTCCGTCCTTGTATTCATCACCGAAGGTATACTCCATCTTGTTACGATATCCGAACTGTACGGGACTCCCCTTTATACCTTCCCATCTTCCGTCATCTATATCTTCAAGTCCGCGCACGCCCTTAAGCAGCCTCAGCACCTGTCCCTCTTTGAGCTTAAGCTGGTCTTCATACGATAAGTTCATATATGCACAGCCGCCGCATATACCGAAAAGCGAACATGCCGGTGTGATCTCATTTTCTGCCTTATCAAGCACTTCAACAAGGCTTCCTTCACCCCTGCCGTTTCTTACCTTCTTGACTCTTACGCTGACCTTCTGACCCGGTATGACATTCTTTACCGTCACTGAATTGTCTGCATCAATCCTGACGATCCCCTTACACGGGTAATCGGTCCTTTCGACTGTTCCTGTTACGATCTCTCCACGTTTCAAAGCGAATTTCCTCTATAATAATACCCTCCATTGACTCCGTTCACTCAATGGAGGGCCTATAATCTGACACGAACTATATATGACACTTATGTCATATACCACATTATCTTTATTACTGCGTATTACTCTTCGTCTGCCTTACTCTTATCATCAGACGATGTCTTGACAGGAGCCTCTGATTCCTCGTCCTCGTCTTCGAAGAACTCATCCAGGTCATCATCATCGCCGAAATCCTCATCGAAGTCATCATCAAAGTCAGGCTGTGTGAATCTGTATACGGCATATACGGCTGCAGCTATAGCTACAACTACTAAGAGCGCCGTGATCACTATCGCGACTACATTGACCTTCTTATCTTCTTCCTCGGTCTTGATAATACCCTTCATCATGCTCATCAGCTCGTCGATCCTATCCATGTATATACCTCCCTGGCTCATAGCCAAACGTTGATCATCCTAACTGTATACTATTTTATCACAACGATTCTGCCCTATCAAGGCTATTTCAACACCGGGCCATCCGTATTTCGCCGCGCTACTGTCCGCATTTTTCCTCGCATGCCCTATCATTTTATCTGTATCTTTTCAAGCTTGGCAAACGTCGCATACATGACCTTCTGTCCGAACGCATCGAATTCGACCGTGACTTTATAATCTCTCGGTTCTAAAGTCATATTCTTAACCGTTCCTTCACCGTACTTGGTGTGTCTTACTCTGTCTCCTATATCATATGCGGGTTTTCCTCCGGATACCACCGGACTGCCTGTTGCGCCGGCCGCTTTCCTGGCTATATAAGGCTTATTATCATCAGGTGTGACCTTGGGGCGAAGTACTGCCTTGGGCTTTGTGTAAGCCCCGCCATATCCTCCGTATGGCTTGGCCGTGAACGCACTCCTTTGTGCAGAATCATCCGGATACTCGGGAACCGCATCTCCGTCCAGGCTCACCCTCTTATTCTTGGGCGGTCTGTTATCCAGAAGATCCTCCGGTATCTCCTTAACAAATCTGCTGACAGAATTATACTGAGTCTCACCTCTTATCATCCTTGCCTTTGCAGCTGTTATCGTAAGCGAATCCTTGGCTCTTGTTATTCCCACATATGCCAGCCTTCTCTCTTCCTCAAGCGCCGTCGGATCATCATCAAACAATGCAGCCGAAGACGGGAAAACGCCTTCTTCCGCACCGGATATATATACTCTGGGAAATTCCAATCCCTTGGCTCCATGCAATGTCATAAGCAGGACCTTGTCACTGTCTGTATCCACGTTATCGATATCCGCAACTAACGCCACTTCAGCCAGGAAGTCCGTAAGACTCTTTTCCTCCGCCTCTTCATCATAAGTCGCCGCCTTGGATATAAGCTCATCGATATTCTCTATCCTGTCCTCGGCATCATCTTCATCGGACGCTTCAAGCTCCTCGACATAACCCGTTGTCTCTATCACGTCCTTGATCAGTTCCTCTATACTTAAGAACTCGGCCTTACTTCTGAACACCCTTATCATATTGACAAAAGCCGTGAGCTTGCCTGCCGCCTTACCAAGTCCGGATATCCTCTCAGATGCCGTCAGAGCATCATAGAAGCTTATCTCTTCTGCCGCCGCATAGTCTGAGACCTTGTTTATCGTAGTCTGTCCTATACCTCTCTTCGGGACATTGATTATACGTTTTACTGCCACATCGTCCATACCGTTGTCTATCGTCTTAAGATAAGCCAGTATATCCTTGATCTCACGTCTGGAATAGAAGTTCACGCCCCCGACTATGTTATATGGCATCCCCTCACGCACGAATGCTTCTTCTAAGATTCTGGATTGCGCGTTGGTCCTGTAGAGTATCGCGCAGTCCTTATACTTAGTCACCCCTTTTTTTACCGACCGGGCTATGTCCGAAGCGATATAATCCGCCTCTTCATAGGCTGTATCCAACTGCATGTAGTGGATCTTGTCTCCCGCACCCTTATCGGTCCACAGGCTCTTTATCTTGCGTTCACTGTTATTGGAGATAACCGCATTGGCTGCATCCAAGATAGTCTGTGTCGAGCGATAGTTCTGCTCAAGCTTGACCACCTTGGCCTCCTTGTATACCTTTTCAAAATCGAGGATATTGCCTATATTGGCCCCTCTGAACTTGTATATGCTCTGATCATCGTCTCCGACCACGCACAGGTTACGATATTTTGCGGCCAGCTGTTCAACGAGTCTAAACTGCACTGTATTGGTATCCTGATACTCATCCACCATGATATAGCGGAATCTCTCCTGATAGTTGGCCAGTACCTGCGGACATTGATCGAACAGTTCAACGGTCTTAAGCAGAAGATCGTCGAAATCAAGTGCATTTGCTCTCTTAAGTGCTTCTTCATACTCCCTGTACAGTGTGGCTATCAGCTCGCCACGATAATCCCCTGCACTGTTAGCCTTGAATTCATCCGGATCGATCAGAGAATCCTTGGCACTCGATATAGCAGCAAGTACTGCACGTTCTTTTATATACTTGGTATCGATGTTCATCCTCTTCATGATGTCTTTCATGACAGTCTTGGAATCATCGGTATCATATATGGCAAAATTAGTGTCAAACCCGATCAGATCGATATGCCTTCTGAGTATCCTTACACACATGGAATGGAATGTGGATACCCATACGCTGTCAGCACCCTGGCCCACTATGTCATCCACACGTGTCCGCATCTCCTCAGCCGCCTTATTGGTGAATGTGATCGCAAGTATATTCCAGGGGCTTACCCCGCATGAATCGATAAGATAGGCTATTCTGTTGACTATGACTCTTGTCTTGCCGCTTCCCGCGCCCGCAAGTATGAGCAGCGGTCCCTCCGTATTCAGCACCGCCTCACGCTGCATTCCGTTAAGTGTATCAAGATATCCCATTTGATCTCTCCGTATTCCTAAGTATGGGCAAAAACAGACCACCTGAGATATCAAGTGGTCTGTAGATGTATCATATATTGCACGAACTGTTCTTAACCAAGCTGTGTTCCGCAGTTAGAGCAGAACTTAGCACCGTTGGTAGGTGTTCCGCAGTTGGGACAGAACTTAGCGCCTGCAGGAGCTGCTGCGCCTGCTGCCGGAGCTGCTGCCTGTCCGCCCATCATATTGGCTGCCATCTGCTGACCCATAGCCATTCCCATAGCCATTCCTGCCATGTCTGTAGCCATTCCGCCGCCGCCGTTGCCGCCGTTGCCAAGCGAATCTGCCATAGCCATCTGAGTATACTTATTGGCATCTGTTATCATAGACTGAGCTGCTGCCTTCTCCTGCATCTTCTTAACTTCTTCAGGATAAGAGAAGCTCTCGATATTGAACTCGGTAACAGAGATACCGATCTTGGCCATATCAGCGTCAAGATCTGCTCTGATGCCCTCGCCGATCTCTGTAGCGGAGATCTGAAGGTTGAACATATCCTTGCCTTCCTTGGCGATCCAGCTCATAAGAAGTCTGTCAAGATTAGCGATGATACGCTCCTTAACGTCCTCTACACTGTACGTATTCTTGATACCTGCTACCTTATCTATGAGTACATCATGATCACCTATCTTGCATGAGAAGGTACCGAATGCACGGATCGGCATACCACCGGGAAGTCCGGGTGCCTGGAGATTGATGGCATTCTTGGTTCCCCACTTAACAGTCTGCTCCTTGGTATTGATGAAGAGCACCTCTGCCTTGAAAGGTGAATTGAAACCGAACTTGAAGCTCTTAAGTGTTGTAAGGAAAGGTATGATCTCTGTCTCTATATCATACTCACCGTCATCCTCGAATACACCCTCGATCGCTCCGTTATGAAGGAAGATAGCATCCTGACCGGGACGGATGATAAGCTTAGATCCCTTCTTGATCTCGTTATTATCCCATTTCCAGAACAGGATCCCCTCTCTGTCTTCGTTCCATTCTACTACATTAAGTAACTGATTCTTGATAAAGCCCATGTCATTCCTCCTTTTCTTTATCAAACCCGACTCATTAAGTATACATTATTCCGTTACGACTGTCGATACGGATATACAACATCATCTATTTGTCCGACTTGGAGTCCTTAGACTTGCTTAAGCCGAGTTTTGCGCTGTAACCGTCAACCATCTTCTCGATCAGAAGCTTCTTGATATAAACATCCAGAACAAGCAGCGTTATAAATGAGAACATGGTCAGCATCTCTTCATCATCGCCCTCTGCATCCGGGAATATCCCGGAAGCGGTATGATAAGTCTCCAGCAGATCCTCTTTGATGGAATCAGTCAGACCCTCAGCTGTCTTACGTATCGCCTCATAGATGTCTTCGACCGAATATGGCTTATCTTCTTTGCCCTCTCCGAAGTACCTCTCCTTGATCGGTTTAAGCGCCACATCTATATCGTTGATGGACAGTATATTCTTAAAATAATAGATAAAGAGAAGCACATACATATGCTCTCTGCTGTACTTTTTCTTATCCGGCGGCGGTAGCAGATCATTCTTTGCATAATTATTTATCATGGTCTTGGTCAGAACTTTGTCAACACCGGGATTACGCGTCGTGTTCTTAAGCCTGCTCTCCATGAATGTCGTCACCTGATCCATGTACAGTTCAATATTCGGTATATCAGCAGCTTTAATATAATCGATCCTGTCAAGGCTCGCCATAAGACTGCCGATCAGATCATCCATATCCAGTGTCACGTGCTACTCCTCCGGATCGCTCACATCCTTAATTATACCCAATCTCTTAAATGCCTTCTCATAACCGTCGCAACCGTAATTAAGCGACCTGTTGACTCTGCTTATGGTTGCCGTTGAAGCTCCTGTTCTGTCTGCTATCTCAAGATATGTCTTTTTCTCCGTAAGCATTGTAGCCACTTCATAACGCTGTGAGAGCGACAGTATCTCGTTGACGGTACACAGATCTTCAAGGAAATCGTATATCTCTTCCTTGGTATCTAAGCACATCAGGGCATCTATCATATGGTCAACTGCTTCAGTACGTATCTTCTTGTTCATTACTCACTTCTCCCGTTTATGTCACTTCCTGACAGTCATAAATGATCTACTCTTCTTCGGATTCATCATCCTTCGTATCGTCCGTATCCTCATCTTCTTTAGGATCATCAGAATCATCCTTGCTGTCTTCTTTGTCTTTTCTGTCTTTTTCCTTTTCGATCTCCTCAGGTGTCATATTGACATTACCCTGGATAAAAGCGGTCTCATCCATAGCCAAGAGTTTGGTCCTTATATTACCCAGCAATTTACCCTTAGCCTCTATCTCTATCTTATTGGCCGCATCTACATCACCGTCTATCTTACCTGCCAGATTGACGCTTGACGCTACAACATCACCATTGATCACACCCATGGACCCGACTACAAGATCACCCTTGGTATTGATCCCGCCGTTCACCTGTCCGTCAACTCTTATCACTGCCGAATCAGACACGATATCACCGTTTACCGTGGTACCTGCACCTATAACAGTATTCTCCCCGTTTGCTACATTACCTCTGTTTTTCTTAGCCATCTTTATCCTCCATGTCCGGCACCCGTGCCTCGCGATCAGCCCTCGATCTTGAGCATTTCCGTAGGTGCTATATACTCATCATTGTAGATTATCTGATATGCGACCTTACCGACATCCTCTCCGTCCGGCTTCTCGATCTCAAAGATCAGACCGCCTCTCGGTATCTCATCACCCACTTTGACCTTGGGCTCAGTGTTTGTCCTGTATACGGTCACATATCCGTTGCCGTGATCTATCCTGACCTCCCAGCCGTATGCACTCTCTTCGGCAACTACCGAGACTGTTCCGTCTCCCGAGGCTATGACATATGTGCCGTCTGCCGCCTTAAACTCGATCAGTGGTCTGCTCACGGTCTCGCCGTCAATGCTCAGTTCCTCGTTTTTCTCCTCCAGTTCAGCCGAACCTGACAATGGGAATCCGGTCGGCAGACTCTTCTCCTCGATCTGGGCGACAACCTCTATCTTCTGATTGACAGTCTCGCTTAAGATAGATATCTTCTCGTTCAATTCTTCATTGCCTGCAGCCAGTGTCGCATTCTCAGCCTGTAACTGCTCAACAGTCTGTGTAAGAGCGATCTCTCTCTGCTTTGCGACAGAACTGTCATAATTGACGTATCCGACAAAACCGATTATGAACAGAACCAAAAGTGAGATCAGAACCTGATATATCCGCAACATAACATGTGTATATCGTCTGGATCTGACAGAAGACTTTGGATCGTTGGATATTGTAAGTTCGTAATAATATGATGCCTTACGTTTTTTCTTTTTATTCTTCTTAGCTGTCTCCAATGCTGTTCTCCTGCGCCCGTGCGTTCGCTTTTTACGTCCTGCACTTTCACGCACTGTAGTTTCACGCTTTAATATCTTAAAAACTACAGAATCAATGATAACAGAAAACTGTGAAATTATCAAATTTTTTAGTTTTATACTGTACTTTTGTCCGTCAATATGCTATTCTAGGTGTGTCGTAACCGGACAATGTTTTATTTTTTTCGGAGGATTTTTACAATGAACAAAGGTACGGTAAAGTGGTTCAACAACCAGAAGGGTTACGGTTTCATCAGCGATGAGTCAGGCAATGATGTTTTTGTACATTATTCAGGGCTTAACATGGAAGGCTTTAAGTCTCTTGATGAAGGCGCAGCTGTTGAGTTCGAAGTCGTTAACGGCGAGAAGGGACCTCAGGCAGTCAATGTAACCAAGCTGTAATTGATCAGAGATTATGGCTATCAATCTTAAGACGATGTGCCAGTTCTATACTTGATATATTTATAATGTATGAAATATATGAATCAGCAGTAGTTTTTGGATTTGAAAAGAGTCGGTCATTTGACCGGCTCTTTTTCAGCATTATCGCATATTTATGAACACGACACTCAAGTCATCAATTATTAACCCGTGAACATGCCACCACCCTGTCTATATCAAGATCACCCCCGAATATACTAAGGGCACTCCCTACAGTGAAGTCGATCCTGCCCTTTCCGAGCCTGTATATGAGATCGATATCTTCATATGATCTGACACCTCCGGCATATGTGATCTTAAGATCCTCGGCTTCTGCCAGAACAGATAACAGTCTCTCATCAGTTCCCTGCTTAAGTCCCTCAACATCCACTCCGTGGATCAGGAATTCATCACAATACTCTGCCAGCTCATAAAGCATCTCTGTATTCACCTTAAGATCCGTATATGTCTGCCATCTGTCGGTTACGACATAATACGAATCTCCCTTAAATCTGCAGCTTAAATCAAGTACCAGGTGCTCTTTGCCTGTCATCTCCTTAAGATCTTTCAATTTGGCATGATCAAGAACCGGTCCGTCAAACACATATGATGTCACGATCACGTGAGAAGCGCCAGCATCAAGAAACATACGTGCACTCTCCGGTCCTATACCGCCCCCGATCTGCATGCCACCGGGGTAAGCCATAAGCCCTGCTATGGCCTCTGCCTTGGAGGCTTCATATTCCGGTGTCCCGGGCTTGTTCAACATGATGATATGCCCACCGCTTAAATCACGTTCAGAATACATGGATGCATAAAAAGCCGCTCCTTTTTCCGATACGTAATTCTCGGAAACGGCGTTGGTCTCAGAATCATTCAGGCTTCCGCCGACTATCTGCTTAACCTTTCCGTCATGAATATCTATACAGGGTCTGAATCTCATACTATCTCCATAAAGCAAATACGGGGCAGCGTTTTAAATCTGCCCCGTAAACTGAACATTCCGTAATCCTATAATATTCCGTATTCCTTCATAGCGGCAGCGAGCTTGTCAGCATGCTCAGGCTCCATCTCCGTAAGCGGCCTTCTTAAAGGACCCACTCCCTTGCCCATGAGATTCATGGCTTTCTTGACAGGTATCGGATTGACCTCACTGAACAATGCATTAATGAGCGGAACAGCTCTTAACTGCTCTTTCGTAGCCTCTTCTGTCTTACCGTCGAAATATAACTGACATATATCGTGCGCCTGCTTAGGTGCTACTATGGACAGAACAGAGATCACTCCCTTACCACCGAGTGCGAGAATAGGTGTGATAAGCGCATCCTCTCCCGAATACAGATCTACGCACCCGTCTGCAAGAGCCATCATCGTGGCAACCTGTGCAAGATTGCCCGTAGCATCTTTAACACCCACTATATTCGGAACTTCCTTACAGATCTTGACAACTGTCTCAGGAAGCATCTGGCATCCCGTTCTGCCGGGGATATTGTATAAGATGATCGGCAGCTTAACACTGTCGGCGACCATCTTGAAATGCTCATACAGCCCCTTCTGGGTAGCCTTATTATAGTAAGGAGTCACCACTAAGAGTCCGTCAACTCCCAACTTCTCAGCTTCAGTCGACAGATATATGGCTGTCTCGGTGCAATTTGAGCCGGTGCCCGCAATGACAGGCACTCTGTGATCCACATATTCCACGCAGGCCTTGATCACATCCAGATGCTCTTCATGGCTTAACGTTGCTGCCTCACCGGTAGTTCCGCAAACAACAATGGCATCAATGCCACCGGCTATCTGATCATTCAATATCTCTTTAAACTTCTCGTAATTGACTTCTCCGTTATCCTTAAAAGGTGTGATGATTGCCGAAGCTGCTCCGGTAAAAATAGCCATATATGGTACCTCCGATCATATGATCATAATATATATTGTAATCAATATCTTATTCAAAATTAGCACCCGCATAGGCTAATGTCAACCGAAATCTTGGAAGGATGGCGCAGAATGCGCATCTTGTCCGCTTCTTGCGTTCAATTGTCCGTGTATAGTGGGATTAACATTTACCACGGTTTTTCACTTATATTGTGGGATTGCACAGATATAGACTTTGGTGTATACTATCGTCGTTTGTGAATAAATATATATAATATAGGAACATGCACAGGCATGGAGGATAGGATGATACAGACAAGAGATGATATCAGAAATATAGCGATAATAGCACATGTAGACCACGGCAAAACAACTCTGGTCGATGAATTGCTCAAGCAATCCGGCGTTTTCAGAGAGAATCAGGAAGTTGCGGAGCGAGTTATGGACAGCAACGATATCGAGCGCGAGCGCGGTATCACGATCCTGTCCAAGAATACCGCCGTTACTTATAAGAATACCAAGATCAATATCATAGATACACCAGGACATGCGGATTTCGGCGGTGAAGTCGAGCGAGTACTCAAGATGGTCAACGGCGTTATACTGGTCGTCGATGCATTCGAAGGGACCATGCCTCAGACCAAATTCGTCCTTAAGAAGGCACTTGAGCTCAAGCTTCCGGTGATAGCCTGCATCAATAAGATCGATCGCCCCGAGGCAAGGCCCAAAGAGGTGGTAGATGAAGTGCTGGAGCTTTTCATGGATCTGGATGCCAGTGAAGAACAGCTTGATTGTCCTTTCATCTATGCTTCAGCCAAAGCCGGAACCGCTTCTCTTGATCCCGACACACCGGGAACGGATATGGTCCCGCTGTTTGAGACCATACTGGACTATATCCCCGCACCCCAGGGTGATCCCGAAGCCGGAACACAGGTGCTGATAAGTACCATAGATTACAACGAATATGTCGGAAGGATAGGTATCGGCAAAGTAGATAACGGTACCATCGGTGTTAATGACGAGGTCGTTATCGTCAATCACCATGAACCCGATCTGTGCAAGAAGGTTAAAATATCAAAGCTCTATGAATTCGACGGTCTCAAGCGTGTCGAGACCGATAAGGCGACCATCGGATCCATCGTGGCGATCTCAGGTATCGCAGATATCAAGATCGGAGATACTCTCTGCTCTCCCGACGATCCAAGACCGATCCCGTTCCAGAAGATCACAGAGCCGACTATCGCCATGCATTTCATGGTCAACGATTCTCCTTTGGCCGGACTTGAAGGCAAATATGTTACCAGCCGTCATTTGCGTGACAGACTCTTCAGAGAGCTTAATACGGACGTTTCCCTCAGGGTCGAAGAGACTGATTCTACGGATGTATTCAAAGTATCCGGACGCGGTGAACTCCATCTGTCAGTCCTTATCGAGAATATGCGTCGCGAAGGCTATGAATTTGCAGTCAGCAAGGCAGAAGTCCTCTACAAGACAGATGAGCGCGGACACAAACTCGAACCCATGGAAATAGCATATGTGGATGTACCGGATGAATTCTCCGGCTCCGTTATACAGAAACTCTCCGCAAGAAAGGGTGAACTCCAGGGAATGGCATCGATAAGCGGCGGATACACAAGACTTGAATTTGAGATCCCCTCAAGAGGGCTTATAGGCTACAGAGGAGAATTCATGACCGATACCAAGGGTAACGGTATACTCAATACGACCTTTGACGGATACGGCCCCTACAAGGGTGACATGATGTATCGTAAGCAGGGTTCGCTGATCGCATTCGAAGCAGGTGAAGCCATAACCTATGGCCTGTTCAATGCGCAGGAGCGCGGCATTCTCTTTATAGAACCGGGAGAAAAAGTATATGCCGGCATGGTCATCGGCCAAACCGGCAAATCAGAAGATATAGAGATCAATGTCTGTAAGAAGAAACAGCTCACCAACACGCGTGCTTCAGGTTCAGACGAGGCCCTCCGCCTCTCACCCAAGAAGGTGTTAAGCCTTGAGCAGGCACTCGAATTCATCGATACGGACGAGCTTTTAGAGATCACGCCTGACAATCTCCGCATCCGCAAGAAAATCCTCGATTCACTCAAACGTAAGCGCGCAGGATTTTCACGTAACTGAGCATAAAGCGACGGATGGTCAAATATATTACACAAGCGGGTAGTTTTTTTGCGTCAGTCCCAGGTCTGCAAGTACATCCATGTACTTGCGGACAGACCAACCGACGTCCTGTCGGTAGCCGGCGTCTTTAAGGCGGCTTATGTACCGCTACGCAAAAATCCTAGCGAGAGCGTGCCCGCGGTGTAATATATTTGACCATCCGATTTTTTATGATCATATATGCAGAAGTTCCGTTGCGATCCCGAAATAGATAAGCAACGATATCGCATCAACTATCGTAGTGATGAAGGGACTGGCCATAACTGCAGGGTCGAACCCGAGCTTCTTGGCAAGCATCGGAAGAGTGCAGCCCACGAACTTGGCGATGATGACGACTGCCACCAATGTTAAACATACTACCAAAGATACCTGAAGTCCCACCTTATCGAGCAGCATCAACTTGGCAAAATTCGCCACAGCCAGTGTGATCCCGCATACAGCGGCTACTCTTATCTCCTTCCAGACCACTTTGAACACATCGGAGAATTCTATCTCATCAAGTGACAATCCACGGATAATAGTAACGGATGCCTGTCCTCCGGCATTACCTCCGGTATCCATCAGCATCGGGATGAAAGCCGTAAGTACCACATAAACGCTGAGTGCATTCTCAAAACTTGCGATGATCCGCCCCGTGAAGGTAGCGGATATCATGAGGAGTAAAAGCCAGGGTATTCTCTTTTTCCATGTCTCGAATACGCCCGTCCTCATATAAGGCTTGTCGGTAGGCACGATAGCTGCCATCTTCTCGATATCCTCCGTGGCCTCCTGTTCCATGATGTCCACGATATCATCGACCGTGATTATACCGACGAGTCTGTTTTCTCCGTCAACGACGGGCATCGAAGTAAAGTCGTATTTCTTGAACTGTCTCGCAACCTCCTCCTGGTCCATCATCGTGTTGATGGAGATGACGTTCTCATGCATTATCTCGCCGATCACTTCATCAGGCTGGCTTAGCAGCAGATAGCGTAATGCCACCGTACCGATGAGCTTACGTCTGCTGTCTAATACATAGCATATATTGATAGTCTCGCTGTCCACGCCTATATTACGGATGCGTTCGATGGCCTGCTCTACGGTAAGACTCTCCTTTAAGTCCACGTACTCGACAGTCATGATACTGCCGGCACTGTCCTCGGGATAACGCAGCAGGTTATTGATATCTCTTCTTGTCTCGGGTGATGCGGCCGCAAGAAGGCGCTTGACCATATTGGCAGGCATTTCCTCCAACAGGTCAGTTGCGTCATCGGCCATAAGATTATCAATGATGACACCGGCATCTTTCTCCGACAGAGATGTGATGATGTACTGCTGTACTTCCACATCCATATAAGAGAAAACGTCCGCTGCCATATCTTTGGGAAGGATACGGAATGCCTTAAGCTGTTCCTTCTCCTCCAGTTCCTCAAGGGCTGAGGCAATATCCGCCTCATTCATCTCGGCAAGCTTCTGTCTAAGTCTGGTATACTGCTTAGTGTCCAAAAGCTCCCTGATGTTCGTCAGTTCCATTATCTCGTCCATAGCGATTCTCCTTATGATAAGCGATCAATATGCTTCCCGACGAGGGGAGTGGAACGTCATTAGATATTATTTTCTTCTTCATATTGATCACCTCCTTTTCAAATGCCATGAACCCAAACAACAGAGCCAATTTATTCTACAATTTTGTCAATCATTTTGTCAACGGAAAATAGTCTGTTTCGCCTTGTGTTATCGTAGCTTTGGCATTGGTCACATCTGTTATTCTATTGACCAGCATATCTGCTTCCCCAACCGGTATCGCCACATCAAACACGACGTCCGCCTCATAGTTTATATCACGGATCACAGCCGACTCTTCATTGGACAAGAGGTACTGAACCTTACCGGACAGATTGTAATCAGTCGTTATCCGCACGATCTTCATAAGACACATAGTCTTAAGCGAACCTGAAGATATTCCTTCATCAAGAGCTGCTACGGTGGCATCCGTATATGCCCTCACAAGGCCTCCCGTCCCCAACAGTACGCCCCCGAAGTATCTGGTCACCACGACTAAAGTATTCGTAAGCGCTCTGTTTTTTAACACTTCAAGTATCGGGCGGCCGGCAGTTCCTCCCGGTTCGCCGTCGTCCGAGAATCTGCTCAGTTCATTGTCTATGCCGACAATGAAGGCATAACAGTTATGTCTGGCATCCCAGTACTTTTTCTTCATATCCGCTATGACAGCGTTTGCCTCATCTTCGCTCTCCACATGAAAAGCCGTAGCGATGAAACGTGATCTCTTCTCGATGATCTCTCCGGATACCGTTGAAGTGACAGTATCATATCGTTCTCTTTTGTTGTCCATAGGCATATTTTAAGCCTTTCTTAAGTCTTTATAAACACCTTTATTTTAACATCCCTTTTTGATATAATAAACTTTGTATGGCGTAATGCCGGGAAGGACAGAGTATTATGAATTACAGCAGATCGGGGATCAAGGCAAAGGAAGCCGAACTCAATTCCATAGGGCTTAAGCTTACCCATAAGTTGGGGCTGTTTGTAGCCAGGCTCATGCTTATTGCCGTAGTCGGAGTCACCGTTATAGGTGTAGCATCCGGTTTGGGAGTCTTCAAAGGTATCATCGATTCCGCACCGGATATCACCAATATCGATGTATCTCCGACAGGATTCTCTACTTTCATATATGATAAGAGCGGCAGACAGACTGCCAAGCTCGTTGCATCTGATTCCAACCGTATTCCCGTTAGTATGGACAAGATACCTGAGAATCTCAAGAATGCTTTCGTAGCTGTCGAGGACTCTCGTTTCTACAGCCATAACGGAATCGATATCAAAGGTATCATGCGTGCCGGAGTGACTGCCCTTAAAGACAAGGATCTCTCACAGGGTGCATCTACCATAACCCAGCAGTTGCTCAAGAACAACGTTTTTACCGGATGGACCAGTGAGAACAGCACGATCGACAGAGTAAAGCGTAAGATACAGGAACAGTATCTGGCCATCCAGTTAGAGAAAAAGATGAGCAAGGAGGATATACTCCTTAACTACTTAAATACGATTAACCTCGGACAGAATACTCTTGGCGTGCAAGCCGCCAGTCTCAGATATTTCAATAAGAACGTGTACGAACTGAACCTCTCGGAATGTGCCGTTATCGCCGGCATCACTCAGAATCCGTCAAGGTTCAATCCCATCTCCCATCCCGACAAAAATGCCGAGAGGCGAGAGAAGGTCCTTCGTAATATGAACGAACAGGGATATATAACGGACGAGGAATACGAGAAGGCTCTGGCGGATGATGTTTATTCACGCATCCAGACAACCAACGAGACCGTTGAAGAAGATACGATCAATTCATATTTCGACGATGCCGTGACCGAGTCCGTATATAACGATCTTCTGGCTGCGGGCTATAATGATACACAGGCTTATACACTGCTCTACAGCGGCGGACTGTCGATCTATTCAACTCAGGATCCCGACATCCAGCGCATTTGTGATGAAGTTTGCGGTAATGAAGAAAATTACCCTGCCGGTACCAGGTATTATCTCAATTATACCGTTTCCATCGAGAAGGCGGATGGCGAGGTCGTTAACCACAGTACCGAAATGTTCAAGAAGTATTTCAAGGAGAGTAACAGCAAATTTAACCTCCTGTATAACAGCGAAGAAGAAGCCTATGAAGCCATCGACGAATACAAGGCCGCTGTTATGAACTCCGGAGACGAAGTTATAGCCGAGAAGATATCCATAACTCCTCAGCCTCAGATATCTCTTACCGTTGAGGATCAGCATACAGGTGAGATCGTAGCCATGGTCGGCGGCAGAGGTCCCAAATCCGCCAGCCGTACCCTTAACCGTGCTACATCTGCCAAGAGACAGCCCGGTTCCACCTTCAAGGTGGTATCGACCTATGCTCCCGCACTGGACAGTGCAGGGCTCACACTTGCGACGACATTCAACGATGCTCCGTTTAACTACCAGAACGGCAAACCCGTTCATAACTGGTATTCCGGATACAGAGGCATCAATTCGATCCGAATGGGAATAACTCAGTCGTTAAATATCGTTACCGTCAAGTGTCTGACACAGATCGGGCCTCAGCTCGGCTATGATTATCTGCAGAACTTCGGATTTACGACACTTGTTGCGCATGAAGAGAGATTCAACCGTACGACACAGAAGAACGAGATCTACTCGGATATACAGCAGTCTCTTGCTCTCGGCGGTATCACATACGGCGTGACCAACAAGGAACTCAACGCAGCTTATGCAACGATAGCCAACGAAGGTACATATATCAAGCCCAAGCTGTATACCAAAGTTATCGATCATGACGGCAATGTGATACTGGATAATACGCCTCTTGATTCAAGGCAGGTACTCAAGCAGACTACCGCTTACCTTCTGACAAGTGCAATGCAGGATGTTGTTACTGCCGGTACCGGCGGAGCCGTCAATTTCGGCGGAATGGCGATCGCCGGTAAGACAGGAACGACTTCGGATTACAATGATGTATGGTTTGCAGGCTATACACCGTACTATACATGCACTACATGGACAGGCTTCGACAACAACGTCAAGTTAAGTTCATCAGCTGAGAAGGCTCTGGCCAAGACCATCTGGCGCGGAGTCATGAGCCGTATACACGAAGACCTTGAATATGCTTCATTCCCTACTCCGGGAGGACTGGTCACATGCACCGTCTGCGGTGTATCAGGCAAGCTTCCCGTACCCGGATTGTGTGACGGACACACAAAGAGCGAGATCTTTGCAGAAGATACGGTTCCGACCGAGACCTGCGATGTACACTACGCCGGAACCGTTTGCGGTTACTGCATGCTTCCGGCCTGTGAGACCTGTCCTTTCAAAACCGAGGGCGTCTTTGAACTTCCTCTGCCCGAAGATCCTTCGCTCTTAAGCGGAACCGCTTCGGCCGCCGCACTCGGACTGTCTTCAACCGAAGGAACCATCATAGAGGGCGAAGACGGGACAACGCAGAGATTGTGTATCCATAATGCAGCATATATGGCCGATCCTAATATAGATGCGATACTTGCAGCACAGCAACTTGAGATGCAGCAGCGTGCGGCCAATGCAGCTGCCGCCCTGGCCGCTGCCGGTATCTCTCCGGAGGATGCCCTGCCGGCGCTTCCCGCATCAGAAGGAGAAGAATCCGCTGACTAAAGGGTTTTCATGGGAGTACATGGAAGTACATGGGACTAATACCCTATTTTGGCGCGTTTCGGCCTAAGTATAATTTATACTTTCTTAATATCTTTTTTGATATGCATTGTTGTATAATCAATTTGATGGTTATCATGACCGTCGTAGGGTAAGTATTATAAGTTATTGAAATGGAGGGAATTGTTATGTCATTGTGGAATGATATCACAGAGAAGGTCGGTGCAGGCAGCCGCGTGGTTGCAGATAAGGCTAAGGAAGTATCTGAGATCGCCAATATCCGTGCACAGATCGTAAGTTGCGACAACACACTTGTCAAGAATTTCAAGGAGCTTGGTAAAGCTTATTTTGAAGCTCATAAGGATGACATTGATGGAGATTTTTCAGATATCATGAATGTCATCAAGGAAGCAACTGCCAAGAAGGCAGGCCTTAACGATCAGCTTGCAGAGCGCAAGGCAGCCAAGAGTGCAGCCGGTACAGCAGAAGAAGTTGTTAATGATGTGGCAGAAGCTGCAGCAGATACAGTTTCGGACGTGGTTGATACCGTTGGGGAAGTTGCAAAGGATATAACGGAATGATCCGTTACGTTATATTAACAGAGAAACTTTGTTGTTGAGTTCTACCCTACAGAATAAAAGGACCGCAGATCATAATGTCTGCGGTTCTTTTAGTTTTGTGTATTTTTGTAAAGGGAAAGACCATCCTCGGGGGACGAAGATGGTCATATAAAAGGGGAAGTATATAAGTTATTGTCTTGCGACAATTCTTATTGCATAAATCTTACCATAAATCGTGTAATAAAACTGTAACAAAATTTGCCAAAAAATAAGATTATATTACCGCACATTTGCCGCAGTCAAGGCGCTACATATGGTACTTCGCAGCAGACATGAAGTCGTTACTGTGCCTACTCCGCCCGGTACAGGAGTTGCATAAGCAGCCTTTCTCTGCGCGGCATCATAGTCAACGTCTCCTACGAGTTTACCGTCCACTACATTGATCCCGACATCTATGATCACCTGATCCGATCCCATATATTCCTCGGTTATCATCCCTGGAACTCCTGCGCATGCACAGATAACATCCGCATTCCTGCATATTTCCTTAAGCCCCTGAGTCTTAGTATGGCAGATAGTCACTGTAGCATTGCTCTTAAGCATCATCATTGCAAGCGGCTTGCCGACGACCATGCTCCTGCCTACCACAACAACATTCTTGCCCGTCAGATCATATCCGTTTGCCCTTAAGATCTCCATTACTGCCCTCGGTGTACAAGGTTCATGGCCTAAGCCGTCCTGAATAAAGGTATGAGCGATATTATATGCGTTCATGCAATCGACATCCTTAGACGGACTTACAAGTGCCGTAACAGCTTTCTCATCAAGATGCCCGGGCAGCGGCCTGAATATCAATATACCGTGGACCGCAGGATCGGAATCCAGTTCTTTTACTGTCGATTCAAGTGTGGCCTGATCTACGTCAGCCGGCAGGACTCTGGATAAGACCCCCGCTCCAACTGAACCAAATCTCTTGGTCAATCCTCTCTCATAAGACAGATCGTCTTCTCTTTCACCTACTCTTACCACCGCAAGTGTCGGAACTACCCCTTTCCCGGCAAGCTCCTTTATCTGTATCTCAAATTCCTGTGCCATTGCATTAACGACAGGCATTCCTCTCCACTCTTCCATATCGATCTCCATTCCACCCGGCATATATCAGTGCATGCCGCTCATTATATCACTGTACACTCTGTTAAGGCGCTTAGCTGCATCCGATACGATCTCATCTGCCTCCGTATTCATGGCCTCCGCCCTCTGTCTGTCCTTAAGAGACTTGGTGTTGATATACACATTCATAACTATCCCGTCTATAGCCGCCCTTGTTGCCGCTGCAGCAACAGCCACATCACTTATGGCAAGCCTTGAACCCATTACCGACAGTTCCTCTATTATGGGAACGAGTTCATAGATATCACGCGTTATTTCAAGTGGGGCAAGTGCAGCCGCATAAGTCGCATCCTCCATTATACCTTCATATCCGGGAGTTGACTTATCCAGAGCATATGCCGATGCCAGCGGCTTAAATGCCTGTGCATCCTTATCAATATCTGACAGAAGTCTTTCGTTAAGTTCGCGCAGTTTCTCAATATGCTCCTCTATCTTCTCCTGATACTGTGCATACTTTTTCTTACCCGTAGTCAGGTTTGCGACCATGCTGCACAGGCAGCAACCTATCGATGCGATCAGTGCGGATGCTCCACCGCCTCCGGGGGTAGGCTCAGCTGATGCCAGTTTATCGAGAAAGTTTCTCATAATTAAATCTCCTTTTAACTTACAAAGTCAAATATACTGATCTGATTCGTCTCGGGCAGGTCTCCTAAGAGTCCGAGGTCGCTCATAGTGTTGACTATTGTCTGGTTAGCCTTGGTCCTTTCTCTGAAATCCTGTTTTGAAAGGATCTCTTCGCCGTCCTTAAGTGCCTCTTCCATCTGGTCGGCCACTGTCTCACCCAGACCCTCTATGCTGGTAAACGACGGCATGATCTTACCGTCCATTACCTGGAAATCTCTCGCCTTTGCTCTGAAGATATCAAGCGGAAGGAAATCAAATCCTCTGGCATACATCTCCTGGACTATCCTCATATCTCTGAGTGAGTCTTCATCTTTCTTGGTTCCGGTCTTGCTGTCAAGCCTCGCCTTGACTTCCTTCATCCTCATTTCCAGATGCTCCGGCCCCTGACACATGCTCTCATAAGAGAATGCTTTGGCTCTGATACTGAAGAATGCCGCATAGTACTCTAACGGATAATTGATCTTACAATAAGCCACTCTCCATGCCATCATAACATAAGCAGCCGCATGGGCTTTGGGGAACATATACTTGATATTCTCACAACTCCAGATATACCAATCCGGCACACCGCATGCAAGCATATCGGCCTTCCACGCATCCCACTGCTCCGTCTTGCCGGAAGCGACAGCCTTAGCTATCTTACCCTTTCTGACATTCTCCATTATACTGAAGCTTTCTGACGGTTCCACGCCCATCTCGATCAGATATGTCATGATATCATCTCTGGTACATATGGCTGTGGAGATAGTTGCCTTACCCTCTTTGATGAGGACTTCGGCATTATTCTGCCAGACATCAGTTCCGTGAGCCAGTCCGGCTATCCTGACCAAATCAGAGAATGACTGCGGATGAGTATCCAGAAGCATGCCTATGGCAAAATCGGTTCCGAATTCAGGTATACCCAGACATCCTAACTTGGTCCCTCCTATATCCTCCGGTGTGATACCCAGTGCTTCAGTACTCTTAAAAAGACTCATTACCTGCGGATCATCCAACGGTATGGTCAGAGGATCACGTCCCGTAAGGTCCTGAAGCTTACGTATCATAGTAGGATCTTCATGTCCGAGTATATCGAGCTTTAACAGGTTATGATCTATGGCATGATAATCAAAATGCGTAGTTATGGTATTGTCATCCTTTGGCGGGTGTTGTATCGGTGTAAACGAGTGTATCTCTTCACCTACCGGAAGCACTATGATACCTCCCGGATGCTGACCGGTACTTCTCCTTACTCCCACACAGCCCTTGACGATCCTGTCTATCTCACAGCTGCGTTTGGGTTCGCCCTTCTCCTCGTAGTATTTCTTGACATAGCCGTATGCTGTCTTCTCAGCCATTGTTCCTATGGTACCGGCTCTGTATGCCTGTTCGGCTCCGAAGATCACTTCCACGTATTTATGCGCCTTAGACTGATATTCGGATGAGAAGTTAAGGTCAATATCCGGCTCCTTGTCTCCTTTGAAGCCTAAGAACGTCTCAAAAGGAATATCAAAACCGTCTTTTTTGAGAGGTTTTCCACAGACAGGGCAGGCTTTGTCCGGCATATCCACTCCTGCTCTTCCCGCATATGCTTTGACCTCAGGCGAATCAAAATCCGAATAATGGCACTCCGGGCAATAGTAATGCGGACTTAGGGGATTGACCTCAGTTATGCCGGCCATTGTTGCCGCAAATGAGCTTCCCACCGATCCTCTCGATCCGACGAGATATCCGTCTTCCATCGACTTCCACACAAGTTTCTGTGCGATTATATACATAACGGCATAGCCGTTGCTTATGATAGAATGTAACTCTCTGTCCAGTCTGTCCTGTACTATCCCGGGGAGCGGATCTCCATACATGCTGTGAGCTTTGGCATAACATATACGTTTTAAGGTCTCGTCACTGTTCTCAATGACAGGCGGACACTTATCCGGACGGACAGGACTTATCTGTTCGACCATCGATGCTATCTTATTCGGATTAGTGATCACTATCTCCTTAGCCTTGTCACTTCCGAGATAAGAGAATTCTGCAAGCATCTCATCAGTCGTATGAAGATACAGGGGGGCCTGATCATCAGCATCCGAAAATCCGTTGCCCTTCATGATGATACGCCTGTATATCTCATCCTCAGGGTCCAAGAAATGTACATCACACGTAGCCACGACCGGTTTGCCGAATCTCTCCCCCAGTTTGACTACAGTCCTGTTGATCTCTCTTATATCTTCCTCGCTCTCTATATCGGGATGCTTGGAAGATGCTATCATGAAGCGGTTATTGCCTACGGGCTGTATCTCCAGATAATCATAGTATTCAGCCAGTTCTGCGATCCTGTCCTCACTCTCACCCCTTATGAGCGCACTGTACAGTTCTCCGGCTTCACACGCACTGCCCAGTAATATACCTTTCCTGCATTTATTCAGAAGGCTTTTGGGAATACACGGCTTGCCCCTGCTCATATACTTAAGGTGAGATTCGGATATCATTCGATAGAGATTGACTCTTCCCTCGTCATTTAAGGCAAGCATGACTGCATGATAATTGTGCTGACCCTTAACACGGCTGACGGGATCTCCGGTAAGTGAATCCAGCTCATCGATATACTTAATTCCCTTATCTGCAGCCATCTTCTGCAGTTTAAGATATATCTGCGCAGTACATCCGGCATCATCCACAGCTCTGTGGTGATTCTCAAGTGATACTCCCAGATCCTTGGCTACCACATCCAATTTATACTTGGCCAGATGGGGCAGCAATATCCTGGACATCTCCAGGGTATCGACATGGGTATGGTCATACGTTATACCCAGTCGCTTACAGTTTTGCCTTATAAAGGATGTATCAAAAGACGCATTATGAGCTACAAGATAAGCTCCCTCACAGAATTCCATGAATCTCGGCAAAACCTTGTCTATCGTCTCTGCTCCGGCTACCATTTCATCCGTTATGGACGTAAGTTCTGTGATCCTGTAAGGGATCATCCTCTCCGGATTCACGAACGTCGAGAAAGTATCGACCACTTCACCCCGGCTTACCTTGACAGCACCGATCTCAATGATCGCATCCTTTAAAGCAGAGAATCCCGTCGTCTCTATATCGAATACAACTGCCGTGTCCGTCAGCAGCTGCCCCTTGGGTTCATGAGTGATCTTGGCCAGATCATCCACCAGATAAGCTTCCATACCGTATATGATCTTAAAGAAATCGTCCGGGGACGGATTCTCATCACCTGCAGCCTTGCGCTTCTCTTTCTCCTTCTTCCACAGATCACACCAGGTATGCCATGCATCAGGGAATGACTGTACCACACCGTGATCGGTGATAGCGATGGCCGGATGCCCCCATTTATAAGCCCGCATTATGATATCTTTGACATCGGACACACCGTCCATATCGCTCATCTTGGTATGACAATGCAGCTCCACTCTCTTATCAAGCGCATTATCCTCCCTTGTCTGTTTAAAACTTCCGATGGCCATTATGCCTTCTATACGCCCTATCGTCAGCTCTCTGTCATACGTATCATACTGCACGGTCCCCTTGACTCTTACGAAGCGCCCTTCACCCAGTGCATCGGATATCTCACCGAGCTGATCGTTATGTATAAACAGCTTGAGCCTGAAAGTATCCGTATGATCCGACAGATCAAAGAAATAGATGATCCTTTCATTACGTATCTCTCTTGCTTCAGTCTTGGTGATCTCGCCCTTTACGATCACATCTCCGATCTCACCGACGATATCGCGCATGGGTATGGGATCGCCCGCGAATTCCTTGCCGTATATAAGATCCGGATGATCGCCCTTTTTCAGTTCCCTGCGTTTAAAACCTGACTGCGACTTACCCGTTCCGTTATCCGAAGCCGTATCATTCCCCGTACGAACACCGGTATCAGAGGGTTCTTCATCCGCTGTCATATCATCCTGTGTCAGGAATTCTTCCGCTTCATCAACCTCATCGGATACAGTCTGCATCAACTGTTCTTCCGTCATTTCGGAGTAAACGGTATCTATATGGGCATCGGCCGCGATCTTGGCTATGATCCTGGCCATCCTGGCATCTTCTGCCGCTCTGTCTGCCGCTGTCTTATCATCAGGCTTGTATCCGACATTAATGATGCAATCCAAGCCGCATCGTTCGGTGAATATCTTCTCAAGAATAGCTATAAGCCTGCTCTCACTGCTTCTGCAGATCCTCGTATCGGGCATGACTATGTTCATGGTCCTGCCGTCGTCAAAATTAATCTCCGCATTCTTAAATGCCACACCGAGCAGATGATCTTTTTCCTTTATCTCTTCTGATATGCTGTCATGGTACATGTCCATAACGGCTCTTAGGTCATAGTTGCCCGGAAGCTCATATCTCTGGAGAATGGTCACCTTAACATCCTTGTCTGAAAACAGTTCCTTCTTAATGACTCTGCACATCTTCCTTATAGACTGATAGTCTATAAGATGATCAGAGAGAATACATATGCAAATCCTGTTTGCATCAGATGACATAGTGACTTTTTTGACCACAGTCTTGGAGAAAAGGATCTCCATCTCGTTATTAACTTTGATAGTCGGAAATACCTCAAAAAACAACTTGCCGCTGTCAGCCATTCCAATTCTCCAACTCAAACTTAAGCGTCTCTAACAGTTTATCCTCAGGAACTTTCTTAACGATCTCTCCCTTCTTGATAAGGAGTCCTTCGCCGTCACCGCCTGCTATACCTATGTCAGCCTCCCTGGCCTCTCCCGGCCCGTTGACCGCACAGCCCATTACCGCCACCTTGATATCAAGCGGTATATTCTGTACCATCTCTTCAACCTTGTTGGCAAGACCTATGAGATCTATTCTTGTCCTTCCGCATGTAGGGCAGCTAACGACTTCTATACCGCCCTTCTTAAGGCCTAAGGTACGAAGGATCAGTCTGGCCGAAGTGATCTCCTCGACCGGGTCACCTGTGAGCGATACTCTGATCGTATCTCCTATTCCCTTATCCAGTATCAGTCCAAGACCTATCGATGACTTGATATTACCGCTGCGCACGGTACCGGCCTCCGTGATGCCGACATGAAGAGGATATGCCGTCCCCAGACGTTCCAGCTCCTTTGCCAGGAGTTCGTGTGCCCTTACACACATCATCACGTCCGAAGACTTAATGCTGATCACCATATTATCGTAGCCCGCATTCTCTATCATGTGAACTTTGTCAAGAGCGCTCTCGACAATGCCCTCTGCCGTGACTTTCCCGTCACGCTCGACTATGTGTCGCTCTAATGATCCGCTGTTAACACCTACCCTTATAGGAACATTCCTGCTCATGGCCGCTTCCACTACAGCCTTAAGCTTATCTTCACCGCCTATATTGCCGGGATTGATTCGGATCTTATCAGCTCCGTATTCAATGGCCGCTATAGCCATCTTATAGTCGAAATGGATATCGCCTACAAGAGGAATGCTTATGTTCCTCTTGATCTCACTGATGGCCTTAGCACAGTCCATATCCGGCACGGTACATCTGATTATCTCACAACCTGCCTCTTCAAGTTTGTGTATCTGATCTATGACTCTGTCAGTATCGGATGTGGGGACATTCGTCATTGACTGTATCCTTATCGGATTACCGCCGCCGATCTTAACTCCTCCGATATCAACTACCTTAGTGTGATCTCTGTACATATCGATCTCCATTCATAAGACGCAAAGACTGCCGGTTTTATTCGTTTCTCCGGCATCCGTGCTATCCGGTGCAACATATTGTGGTCCGTTATACGCCGGACACATATATTAGTATATGTGTTTTCGACAGTCTTTTCAATGCAAATCCATTGGTTAAAACACACAAAAATGGCGTCTCATTTTCTGTTATTTTTTTCTTTGTGAACCACTTGATTTTTGATGATACTCAATATATAATCACTTACACGCTCTGCATTAACGCATTGCGCTTTGGAAAGGAGGTATCTTATCGGGTAATGAAGCAAAAAACAACTACATATCACACGGCCCACATATGGGAGCGCGGACACAGGCAGATCAATGAGGATTCATTGGCGATAATGGATGTTGTGTCCGGTAGCAAGCATATTCTGTTAGCCGTGGTGGCAGACGGCATCGGAGGATTGTCAGAAGGCGAATATGCCTCCGGCTACGTGACCGGCAGACTTCGTTCCTCTTTTATGGATTATCTGCAAAACAGCTCTTCAGTAACATTGTCCGGTCTGGCAAGACTGTTTTTAAGAGTCCTGTATAACTGTCACCATTATCTTAAGAACTATGGCACAAGACATGCCATACACACGGGCACCACCGTCAGCATACTCTGCCTGATTGGGAGAAGAGGCATTGCACTGCACGTCGGGGACAGCCATCTGTACCGCATAGGACATCGTATCCGTCAGCTGGGATATGATCATGTCAATCCTCGCGGTCATCTTACCGAATGTATCGGATCAGGAAATTATCACAGAAAATCAATAATTAAATTTAAGATTAATAAATGCGAAACGGCGATACTTTGTACCGACGGCTTCTATCGTATAGGCGAAGATCTGCTGGAGAGATTTGCCTTGAATGATCACGGCAAAAGTAAACTCTCGTCTTCCGAACTGAGTTTGTGTCTTTCTCAGATCAAAGACTATGCCTACGGTCATGGCGAACATGATAACATGAGTGCCATTGCCGTAAGATGCTCTTAACCGGCATGGATTTAAGAGAGATTTAAGCAGAACGGGCAGAGGTCATATCTTGATTTGTGCTAAAATGATCGCCGTATAAAAGGAGGAACAATGGATAATCATACTGATAAGAATACAAAAGATGACTTGACGGGCACATTACTTGCAGGAAGATACTTACTCAAGAAACATCTTGGCAGAGGCAGCCGGGGCAGTGTTTACCTGGCCGAAGACAAGAAACTGGATAAGAACTGGGCTGTCAAGATAGTTCCCGAGCTTACCGGAGATGAACTCACGGCTCTTAAGAGAGTCAATCACCCTGCTTTTCCGCGTATTGTAGATGTTACCGAATATGACGGCAAAACAGCCCTCATCATGGATCACATAGCCGGAGAAAGTCTGAGTGAATACATCAAAGGGCATACAGCAAATGTGGATATGCTCACTGAATGGGCCCTGGAAATTGCCGAAGCGCTGAGGTATCTGCATTCAATAACGCCCGCAATTCTTTATTTAGATTGCAAACCGTCCAATTTGATCCTGGGTGAAGACGGACATCTCTATCTGGTGGATCTCGGAAGCTCATATGTGACCGGGATAAGCGGCTCACACAGGATAAGCGGTACCCTTCCGTATGCCGCCCCGGAACAGCGTCACGGAATATGCGTTGATAACAGAAGTGACATATATGCGTTCGGCATGACACTTAAGATCTTAGGACAACTTCCGGACCCGGACCTGTCATTTGGGGCATATTTCAGATATCGCTTTGCACATGATAAGCGACTGCGGGCGCTGTCGGTAATAGTCAGCCGCTGTATATCGGAGGATCCCGGCTCCAGATACCAGTCGGCGGATGAACTCATATACCATCTGACCCATCCTGCGAGCATCGGTTACAGACTGCCTTCCGTTGGAGTGATAATGAAGAGATTTACCGATATATTGTACAAAAATGTGGTCACGATCTTCTCAATACTGAGCTTCCACAAATACTCATATTCCAAAGACCCTGCATACCTTTTACTGGGAGGTGTACTCTTTTTCCTTTTGATCTGTCTTTCTAATCGGCGGGTAACCGGGCAAAATGTATCCGTATTGCGCTGTTACAAAGATATCTATCTGCACGATCTTGCCGGAGCAGCATTGCTGATCTTATTGTGCTCACTTCTTACCAAGGATTACGGATATGCCGCCTCCAAGCCACCCGCTTCATATTCTTCATCCGGGGTATATACACCTGAAACAGTATCAGGATCACGTGATAATAAATATGACATTACGATATATGACAGAGAAGGGGCCAAGGTGCTCTATAAAGGTCAATATGTTGTCTCCGACGGCAACAGCCTCTATCTGTGCATCCCCGGCGAAAGCCTAAGCACGGATCACATCCCCGCCCGTGTCGAAGTAAGATAAACAAAAACCCCTTCGGCAATAAACCGAAGGGG